>JASBZK010000040.1 GCA_029983505.1 Porphyromonas sp. | reverse complement strand
TCTTATTTACAGAGAGGGCGATATGCTCAATGGTCTGGATCTGAGCCGGCGCTACAATAACCAAAGCGACTTTATGTATAACCGCAACGCCAATGCCCTCCTCAAGTACACGTGCTATCTGCCCAACGGCTGGAAGATCTCCAATAGAGCGATGTACAACCACGACGACATCGACTATTTCTCCACCGAGACACTGAGTTACCCGGAGAGCAAAGACCCCGTCTACCCCTACTATTACACAAGAGGAAAACAAAAAATGTACATTGACCTGGATCACGTGCAGCTCGCATTTCCTCTGCGTTTCCGACACAAGGCGCAGACATTTCAAGACCAACTGGATCTGAACCTCAAGTTTGACTGGGGAGCTGTCAAAAATCAAATGATGCTCGGTGCATCCTATACGTTGATGGACAGAGTCTCATTCACCGGATACAATGTGGCTGCCGCACCTTACGCCTCCCATTTCCCCAAAGGCAACGACGACGTATGGGGACCGGGCGTGAACTCCGTCATCTCCTCATACACCCCGGACACTTCGGCTCCGATGTACGAAAAGTTCAGCCTGGCTCACCCTTCCGTCACCCAAGTCATCGGCGTCTTTGCACAAGATCTGATTGAGCTTTTCCCGCAACTCAAAGCGCTCTTGGCCATCCGGTACAATAACTACGCCATCCGCTACTACAAAAGCTCCGAAGCCGTAGACGGAAAAGACCGTTACAAGAGAGGAGAAAACACGGCAAACCTCGTCTACAACTCCCTCACCTACCGTGTCGGCTTGGTGTACGAACCGATCAAAGAACTAAGCCTATACGCAAGCTACGCCAATTTCTTTACCCCGGAGAGACGGGCACGATCGTTTAGTGAAAAACAAATCCTCATTGACAGGAACGGAAAAGTCATCGACCAGAGCACCCTCGACTTCAAGAAGGCTGTATTTGACCCCACCACAGGGTACCAGGCAGAATTAGGAACCACATTCAGACTCGGAGACAAGCTCGAGGGAAGTCTCTCCGTCTACCACATAACGCAGAAAAACCTTGTACGAACCATCGGTACAGTGCAGGGCGAAGTCAAGGGGAAACCGGTCACCCGGTCTGTTTTGGCGCAAGTAGGTACCGTCCTCTCTACGGGAGCCGAAACTTCTCTGAGTTACCGACCGGTCGAAAATTTGCTTCTGACAGCGGGATACGGCTTCACCCATGCCCGGTATGGCGCAACGGCAGAGAACGAACTCGGGCTCAAAGGCGCAGGCACCGGAGACTTGCTGAATTACGTACCCAAGCATACTTTCTTCACCTACGGGGATTACCAATTTAATCGAGGTATGCTTCGCGGACTGTCCCTCAATTACAGCGTCACCTACACGGATAAGATCTACAGGGACTTCGGGCGAAAGCTCTCCTACGACCCCTACACACTGCTTAACCTTGGTGCGAGCTACACGCTGAAAGACACCGGAGTTACATTCGGACTTCAAGCCGACAACGTCCTCAATAAAGCCTATATCGCGCAATCACTCGGCACCCAGCCCATTCCTGCCGAGCCAAGGAGCCTCAAACTGATGCTGACCTATAAAATTTGGTGATTATGCCCAAGCTTTTTCAGTTCCTCCACAAGTGGTTGGGCTTCCTTATGGCTCCACTGATGGTGATGTGGTTCCTCACCGGATTCGTAATGACGTATCATCGTTCGTTCCCGCGGGCAGAGAGGGCATCCGTCCTCAAGACCTTGGATGACCTCTCGCCTTCGGACACTTTGCCACACCCGGCCGAGGCATTGGCTCTGTACAGGAGCGCCACGAGCCCTGACGCAACGATTGTTTCCGTCGGGATAGAGAAGCGAAAAGGGGAGACCTTGTTCTTTCTGTCCGGAAGCGATGGCGATCTACTCCTTCGCTCTTCGGACGGGAATCCCTACCCCGACACGCCTCCCTCCGTAGCCGACTTGAAAGACCTGAGCCATAAAATCACCGGTCACACCCTATCCGAAATCGACACGATCACTCACCCGGATCAGTGGGTACCCTTTGCCGGTCGCAAGAAGGATCTTCCTTTTTACAGGGCAAAAATCTCGGACGAAGCCGGTACGGAGATCTATTTCTCCGGCAGGGACGGCTCCGTACTCCAGAAGACCGACGCACATCGCCGCCTTCTGTCCTATATCGGAGCGATACCGCATTGGCTTTACTTCCGTCCTATTCGCGAGCATACAGATCTGTGGATCAAACTCTTCGTAGTCCTCGGCATTGTGGGGTGTGTCATGATACTTTCCGGTATGATTATCGGGGTTTACAGGAGCCTGCAGGCGAGAAAGAAAGGTATCGGGAAGTGGACTCCGTACCGTGATATTTGGTACAAATGGCACCACGTATCGGGGCTGTTTTTCGGCATAGTGGTTCTGACTTGGATGTTTAGCGGATGGATGTCTTTGGATAAACTACCCGAGTGGCTTTCGGGACCGATGCCGAGGGAGGGCTTTTATCGTCTCTCGGATCCCTCTACGATTTCCGGTGAAGTCGCGCTGCCCGAAAGCACCATGCCCCGCGGTCTCTCGGGGATCAAGAAGTTCTCTTACAGATTGTACTTCGGAAATCTTATCTACTCGGTCGAAAGCGTTGGGGGCACCGAATACTTTACTCCCGAGCGAAAACCGCTCATTTCCGAAGCCGATGTCCTCCGTTTCATCAAGGAGCAACTTCCCGACGCCGAAGTCACAAGGGTAGAACTCACAGACCAATACACCGACGACTACCTGCCCCACCCGTCCGGTAAACACAAACCGACGCTGCCTGTCATCAAAGTCGAGACAGGGGAAGGCACAACCATTTACGCAGGTGTCAACAAGCCCGCGCTCCAAGTCAGAAATAAGGCCACACGACTCAATGCCTGGGCTTATCAAAGACTGCACTCCCTCAAATTTTTGTGGAGCTACAAACACCCCATCCTCTGGAGATGCATTATGTTTTTACTCCTCACAGGTGGCACTGTCGTCAGCGTCACCGGTTTAGTCCTCGGCATACGCCTCATCACCCGAAGGGTGAGAAAGAGTCCTCTTAGCCGGTTAGCCCATTAAGGGGAAGCCCGAAAACGAGACCCGTACCGAGAAGATCTTCTTGGTACGGGTCTCGTTAGGTTCCGGTACAGACCGAGACGATCGCCTCGGTACGTATCTCGTTTAGTTCGGAATTCGGAGCCCGGAATGTGGAGCTTTTGGGGCTTTTTATCTACAAAGACGGCAAACCGGACACCCTTTTGTCAAGTCTTTGGGGAGATCAAAGCCAAGGGTTTAGGCTCAGAAGAAAGTGAGGATCACGCCCTCATTCGATCCGGAGACCCGATCGAGGGGACCGCGTATCCCGTCGAAATGCAGCCGGACACCGCCGATACGCTCGATGCGATCGGTGAAAAAGTCGTACTCTATCTTCAAGTTGCCGATACGCTCCACTTTTTTGTTATCCGGGAACTCGTACTCGATGTCGTACGGTCCTACTCTCTCGAGGACTCCGTCGTGGAAGGCGTACTTAAAATCGTACCGACCGTAGCGGACGATGCGGTTGCGGTCGAAGATGACGTTATTACGGGCTGTGCGCACCGCTTCGCCCGTCTTCATATCGAAGAGCTGATAGCCGCGGGGATCGATGATGCGGATGTTGTCGAGGTAGCCGTTCTTAAGGACAAAAATGATTTCGCCCCGAATCATAATCTCCACAGACTTCAAGTCTCCGCCCAAAATATCCACCCTCGACTCATTGGGATCAAACGGTACGATGTCCGGACGACGACCGTAGTCCGATCCGAAGGGATCACGGGACGCACTCCAGGTGCCGTCGGGATAGAGCAAAACTTGGATGCCGTCTTCGGTGTAGGCCCGGACTTGGGCAAAAGCGCCCTCTGCCACGAAGAGCAGAGCGCTGAGGACTGATAGAATGATGGAGTATTTCATAGGATCTAAAGAAAATTACCGGATGGGATGCTGTTCTTTCGTCTCCAAATATATCCATTTTCTCCAAGCCCCCAAGCCTCAGGGCTCCAAGAGCAGGACTTCGTGCGGCGCGATCTCTATCGTCTCGCCGAACTTTTTCCCGGTAAAAAGATCCGTGAGCCCCGTAGGTATCGCAAGCGGGACATCAGAGAGGCGGATCTTCTTCGTCTCGTCCGTGCCGTTCATTACGACGGTGGCGCTCCGCCCGTCCAAAGTCCTTTGGTAGAGGTACACACCGTCCACGAGGGGAGCTTGCACCAAGCGCCCTTCACCGATAAGCGGGTTCCCTTTGCGCCAAGAGAGGAGCCGGCGGGTGAAGTCGTACGCCTCTTTTTCCTCTTTCGTCAAACCCTTGCCCTCGAAGAAACTGCGGCTGTCGCCTTCCCATCCTCCGACGAAGTCCTGCCTCAGGAGTCCGTCGCCGTTCTTCTTGTCCGCCGGCATCAAAAACTCGGTGCCGTAGTAGATCTGGGGGATGCCCCGTGTGGTCAGAAGGAACGTCAGTGCCTGTTTGTAACGGAGGAGGTTCCGGGCATCGGCGGCGTCTTTGGTGAAGCGGGAAGTGTCGTGGTTGTCGAGGAAAACGAGGAGGCTGTCCGTGTTCTCGAAGACGAAATCGCTCGATAGGTACTCGTAGAGGCGGTGGAGACCGTTTTCCCACGGGGTAGTGACTTCGTCGAAAGCCTTGGCCATAGCGAAAGTGAGGGGGAAGTCCATCACGGTGGGCAGGTCGCTCTGTCGCGGAGCAGAGAGGCGGCTGTTTCTCTGCCAGTAGGCGACTTGGCTCTTGTCCGTGAACCAGGTCTCTCCCACGATGTTGAAAGCCGGGTACTCCGCGAGGACTGCACCACACCACGCTGCCATCCCGTCCCAGTCCGCAAAAGGATGCGTGTCCTGACGGATGCCGTCGATTCCCGCGTACTCTATCCACCAAATGCTATTCTGTATGAGGTAAGTGAGGACGTGGGGGTTCTTCTGGTTGAAGTCGGGCATCGTCCGGACAAACCATCCGTCAAGCGCAGCTTCCCGAGCCTCCGGGGATGTGTACGGGTCCATCTGCGTGGCCGTCTTGAACGATGAGGGGACGAAGCGGGAGCCGTAGTGGTACCAATCTTCGGACGGCATATCGGTGAAGAGATAGTTCCCGCTTCCGGAGTGGTTAAAGATCATATCCATGATGACTTTCAGTCCGTTGGCGTGGGCTTCGGAGACGAGGGTTTTGAAGTCTTCGTTTGAGCCGAGACGCGGGTCTATCCGGTAGTAATCCGTCACCGCATACCCGTGATAGGAGCCCTCGTCCATATCGTTGATTTGGATGGGGTTCAGCCAGAGAGCCGTCACGCCGAGATTGGTGAAATAATCCAAGTGCTTCCGTATGCCTTCGAGGTCTCCGCCGTGCCGCGCAAAAGGGTCGGTGCGGTCGACGCGCTCTTCTCTGAGACCCGGGACGCGGTCGTTGGCGGGGTCGCCGTTGGCGAAGCGGTCGGGCATAATGAGATAGAGGACATCGGTTTTGCCGAAGCCTTGGGCTTTGGTCTCGGACGTGTTTCGCTCCCTAAGCTCGTAAGGGATGCGCTCGAGTGAGCCGTCCCTGTGCTCCAGTTCGATGACGAAAGTCTGACTTGGTGCGTCCGTCAGGTCGAGATAAAGGAGGCGGTAACGGGGATTGGAGGGAAAAGCAACCGTTTCCTCCAGCTTTACGCCCTCTGCGTCCCTCAGGCGGACATCTGCCGTACCCATATTCTCGCCGTGCAGCAGGATCTGGAGACGCGGGTTTTTCATACCGCTCCACCAGAAAAGCGGGGCGGTATGCAGGACTTGGGCGGAGGCTCGGAAGCCGAAGAAAAAGAGTAGGGCAGAGAGGGCGAAAAAGGTACGGAGTTTCATACGGTTGGGGTTCACAAGTAGGATAAAAAAGAGGTGCGGCTCCGCTATCACAGGGTGCCGCACCTCGAAATGGTTGTCATTAAAGCTTTACGAAAACATAGTTTCCCGTGATGTCGTTGAAATAGACATCATAAGTACCGGCGGTCTCGGAAGTGACCACCCAGTTATTGCCATTGGCAGAAGTTGCCTTGCCGAAGTCGGTGGGGAAAGTGCCCTTTGCCACACCGCCCCAGCTGGTACCCCAAGCCTCGTCGGCACGGATCTTGAACTCGCCCGACTTAATCTCTACGCCGCGAGCCACCCAGATGTGGTCGTCGCCGGGGTTGGAGAAGAGGACGTCCTTATCCCAAGAGCCGACCGCGTCGCCCACGAGTCCTATGGCTTTATACACCTTGGCGTCGGCTATCGGCTCAGCCGTGAGCGTACTCTTAGAGGGGTCAAACTCGCCCTCGTTAAGCGTGAGGGTGAGGTGGTAAAGGCCTGCAGAAGGGATGATCTTGATGTTCGTCTCCCCACCTTCGAAAGTGAGTTTGCCATCCTTCATCCCGACGACCTTACCCCAGTCACCCACGGCACCCTCAGGTACGAGCTTGAACGCGGCATCGTTCTTGAAGTAGCCGTAGTAGTGGAGGACGTTCGTGTCGTTTTCGTCCGCGAAGAAAGCGAAATCGGTGCTATTGATATTCCAGCTCACTCTGCCCGTGATGTCGCCCACGAGGTAGAAGTAAGGCGGACGCATAAGGAAAGCAAACGGCGTGACGGTAAGCTCAAGGGGAGCGGACGTGGTCACTTTGTCCGCTATCTCGGGAGAGCCGGCCTCCAGGAGGAGGGAGGAAACCAGCTCCGCCTTCAGCTTAGTAGGCTTACCCATAGCGAGCTTCAGCTCATTCACAAGCCTTTTATTGAAAGTGTCGTCAAACGGCACGACAAGCTTTTTGTCACCCGCCGGCACCGGAATCACGATAGCCAAGGCGGGATCGGCGGGGTTCGAGAGGCGGAGTGCGTAGGACGCGGGCACCGTGGTGCCGTAGTCTGCGGCCGTCCAAGTGAAAGAGACTTCGGTCGCCGTGCCTTTTGCCAAAGTCACGCTCGTGGCGGAAGCCGAGAGGGCGGGGGCTTTGGGTGTGGCACTCAGGATGGGGTTATTGCCCAAGTCTCGTTCGCATCCCGTAAGCGCCAAGACGGGCGCCAGGAGGAGCGAGAAAAGTATGGTCTTTGCGTTCATATCTTTAAGTATATCTCTATTTTTCGGAAAAAGACGGAGTAGGGGAGAAGTCCTTACGAGCGGAGCATTCATCATCCGAAGCGTCTGCCCGGACTCACTTTTGACTTCAAATTTCGGACTAAATTTGGTACAGACCAAAAAGGTCTCGTCGGTACGTGTCTCGCTCAAGCGTAGGTACGGGCAAAAAATTCTTCCCGGTACGTACCAAATTCAGTCACGAGTCAGAGCCCGGGTGTCGGACTTCCCGCTCTCCCAGGGAGGATCAGTACCCGGGGTTTTGCTTCAAGTTTTCGATATTGGCAAGGAGATCCGATCCGGGGATGGGGTAAAGGTTACGCGTAGCGTCCACGGCACGACCATGCTCTGCGCCCCCTTTCCACTCCCACATATAGTCAGCCGTGGTGAGAAGCTTGTAGCGGATGAGGTCCGTGCGGCGGTGACCCTCCCAGTAGAGCTCGCGACCGCGCTCATCAAGGACATCGCGGAGCGTGATGGAAGTCACGGTCGGCACACCGGCACGGGTGCGGAGGGCGTTGTAGTAACGGAGACCTTTGGCCTTATCGACAGAAGCATCGCGGAGGGAGGCTTCGGCGTAGATGAGGTGCATTTCCGCAAGGCGGAAGAGCGGGAAGTCCATATCGCAGAAGTCCACGTGCAAAGGCTTGGAACCGTCGGTGCGGAGGTTGACGAACTTATAGACGTGTACCCCTTGGTTAAATTCCTTGAGCTTGGGCATATCCGGAGTGCTGCGCAAAATGAGCGCGCGGGCATCATCCGGGGCTTTGTCGAAGAGCTTGGCAAAAGTGGGCGTCGCACGGTTGCCACCCCATTTCTGGTTGGTACCGATACCGGGAATCTTGCCCTGCTCCACGAGTGCGCCTATCACGTTGTCGTTGAAAGAAGAAGCGACAAAGAACGTAGGACCCGACCAGCTCTGAGCGTTAATGCCGTCTGTCACGACGCTGAGGATGATTTCGTCACGGAACTTGTCGTTATCCCCATAGAAGAGATGCTTGTACTCCTTGTGGAGCGTGTAACCGGAGTTAATGACTTTCTCGGCGTGCTCGGCAGCCTCTTTGTAGCGGGCCGTACCTGTGTAGACTTCGGCATTGAGGTAAAGACGGGCGAGGAGTGCCTCAGCGGCGCCGGCGTCTACCCTGCCGTAGACATTTTGGCGGGCAGGCTTGAGCTTGGACAAAATATCGAGAAGCTCGCTCTCCACGTACTTGAAGAGGTATGCCCTTTGAATCTGCTTAGGCGCCGTCTTACCTGTGGCATCCTTTTCCGTGAAGAAGGGAGGATTGCCGAAGACGTCCATAAGCACCCAGTACTGATAGGCACGGATGAAGCGGGCTTCTGCCTTCATAAGCTCTTTTTCCCCTGCATCTATGGGCGAGGCATCGATATTGACGAGGAACTCGTTGGCAAACTTGATCTGAATGATGGAGCGGTAATAGAGTCCCAGCACGAAGCCGGTGGAGACGTCCCACTTCATTTCGTTCAGTCCGTTCAGTGCCGCATCACCCCAGACGCATTTGGCTTCGTCCGTGGGAAGCTCCTGGATGTTCCAAAAGGCGCGGGTAAAGCCGGTGAAGCCGTCGTCGAGGTCTGCCACGTCATTTTCGCTGAGCGACCACGCTCCGTAGACTTTGGCCAGAGCCTCGTAAGTACTCTTGGTGTCCGAGTAAACTTTGGCACTCGTCACGTCATTGGTGGGGACTCTGTCAAGGTCTTTGACACAAGAAGAGAGCGAAAGGGCAAAGACCGCCCCAAGAGCTAAAGCCGTATATCTGATTTGTTTCATATCCTTCGTTTGTTTCTATGGAATCCGATTAAAAGGTCAGACCGAGGTTTACGGAGAAGACGCGCGGAACGGGGTAGAACTGATAGTCTATACCGTTACCGATCTCGGGATCCACCCCTTTGTACTTCGTAAGGGTGAAGACGTTTTGCACCGTAGCGCCAAGGTTGACGGCCACTGCGCCGTTCCACACCCGACCGAAGTCGTAGCTGAGGGAGAGGTTATCCATCTTGAGGAAAGACGCGTCCTTGACGTAGTAGTCGGAGAGGTAGTGAGGGTTCTCGAAGCCCGTAGAGAGAATGTCGCGGGCACCGTTGTTGAGCCAACCGAGCTTGTCTTCCACGGAGGCGTAGGTACCACGGTCGGAGGAGACGTTGTCGTAGACATAATTGCCGATGCTTGCCCTCAAAGAGGTGGAAAGCGTCAGACCACGGAAGCGGAGAGACGTGGAGAGACCCATGAAGACATCAGGGTCGGGCTTACCGACGTGGCTCTTGTCGTAGTTATTGATCACACCATCACCGTTGAGGTCTGCAAAGAGTCCCTCGACCGGCTTGCCTTCAGCGTCATAGACCTGTCGGTAGAGGAAGAAAGAGTTCGGCGCATAACCCTCGGAGTGCATCTGGACGTTATTGCCGGTACCGCCTGCTATGCCTCCCGTCTCCACGCCGAGGTAGTCGGGGTCGTAGGTTTGGTTGAGCTTAGTGATGCGGGTCTTATTGTAGGTGACGTTGTAATTGATATCCCAAGTCCAGTCTTTGGTATCGACGGGGATGTAATTCAGACTCACTTCGACGCCGTCGTTGGTGATCTGCCCGATGTTCGTGAGGACCTTGTTGGAGAAGTTGGAGCCGGCCGGTATGGGGATCGTATTTAGGAGGTCCCGGGTGTCCTTGTGGTAGTAGTCCACGGATCCGGAGAGTCGTCCGCCAAGGAAGCCGAAGTCGAGTCCGGCGTTCGTGGTGGCCGTCTGTTCCCACTTTATCTCTGCGTCATAGGCCAAAGGCTTGTACATATTGTACCACGTGTCTCCGAAGAGATATTTCGACTGATTGCCACTAAGGGCATAGGAGGCGAGGTAGGAGTAATTGCCGATGCCGTCCTGCTGACCGGTGACCCCGTAGCCCAAGCGTAGCTTAAGGTCGTAGAGGGCATCCACGTCCTTGAGGAAGGACTCTTCTTTCATTTTCCACGCGAAAGCGAAAGAGGGGAAGACGCCCCAGCGGTTGGCGGGAGCAAAGCGCGAAGAGCCGTCT
This sequence comes from Porphyromonas sp., assembly GCA_029983505.1. Lineage (GTDB taxonomy): Bacteria > Bacteroidota > Bacteroidia > Bacteroidales > Porphyromonadaceae > Porphyromonas_A. The sequence goes on along the minus strand of JASBZK010000040.1, from coordinate 6,010 downwards.
GCACGGACCGTCGCCGTAAGGAGATAGCGACCGAGGAGGGTATAATTTAGGCGTCCGTAGAAGGAGACGAGTGTATTTTGGGGCAGGTTGCTCTCGAAGTTGGGCTTATTGTACTCTATACCCGTGGCGGTCTTCTCGGCGAAGAGGGATTCTTTCGTGAGCCAGTCCTGGTAGGAGTAGCCGGCCATTACGTCGAAAGTGCTGTGTATGGAAGCTACTTCTTTGCGGTAATTGAGGTAAAAGTCGAGGAGCTTATTGTGTTTCTCCTGCAGGTATCTGTTGTCGAGACCGCCCTTGCCCGTCTGTTGATTGGTGTAGGAGATAGGGGAAGTCGCGGGGATATAGATGGTGCCTTCGGCGTGGGTGTAGTCGTAGGCGAGGTTGAGGTGGGCCGTAAGGTCTCGGAAGAAGGGCAGGGTGTACGCTATGGTAGCGTTGCCTATCAGTCTGCCGACGGAGCCCAGGTCTTCCTTGTCATTGAGGAGGGAGAGGGGGTTCTTGGGGGCAAGGGGCTTAGGGATGACGTGTCCCGCGTCGTCTTTGCCCGTAAGGTAGTAATAGGTCTGGTCGAGCGGTGCAAGTCCTGCCTCAAGGGTGCCTTTCATCGGCTCGCCTTGGCGAAGGACGGGGTGGGTGGGGTCCATCTGCACCGCCGCGGATATAGCGCCCTTGTCGGCGAAGCGGTTATTGGTGCGGGTCGCTTTGAGGTTGAGGTCTATCTTGAGGTCGTTATTAAAGAACCAGGGGTTCAAGGAGAGGTCGCCGGAGAGGCGGTTCATGCGGTCCGTCTTGAGGATACCTTTTTCGTCGTAGTATCCGACAGAGACGCGATAGGGGAGCCAAGAGGTGGAGCCTGCGATGCTGAGGTTGGTGTCGGTACCGAGGCCGAGATGGTAGATTTCTTTCTGCCAGTCGGTATTGTCTTTACCCAAGAATGCGATATACTTTTTGTCGCCGTGTGCTTCAACGAGCGCCCTCACTTCGTCGCCGGTGAGCACGTCCACGTAGCTCTTGGGCGTAGAGACGGAGAAGCGGGTGGAGGCACTCACCTGGAGCTTCTGTCCGAGGGTACCCTTTTTCGTCGTGATGATGATGACCCCGTTGGAGGCGCGTGAACCGTAGATGGCGGTCGCGGAGGCGTCCTTGAGGATGTTCATGCTCTCGATGTCGTTGGGGTTAATGGCACTGAGGGGGCTGGGGGAACCGGGGACGTTACCGTTCTCGAGGGGTACGCCGTCGATGACGATGAGGGGGTCATTGGAAGCGTTCAGCGAAGCGCCGCCGCGGATGCGGATCTTGGAGCCCGCGCCCGGGGAACCGCCTCCGGAGACGATCTGCACGCCGGCTACTTTACCCGCGATGAGCTGGTCCGGGGTCTGAATAAGCCCTTTCTTGAAGTCTTTATTGCCGATGGCGGTGACAGAACCGGTGAGGTCCTCCTTCTTCACCGCACCATAGCCGATGACCACCACTTCTTCGAGAAGCTCTTGGTCTTCGGAGAGTTGGACACGGGGATTGGCCTTGAGCTCGGAGACGGAGAGGGTAAGGGTCTTGAAGCCCACGTAGGAGAAAGAGAGGGTCTCCGAGGGATTGACTTTGAGCGAAAAGTTACCGTCGAGATCCGTGATGGTGCCGGCGCCGCTCCTTTCGTTCACTTTCACGGTGACACCCATCAATGGGTCGCCGTATTGGTCCACGACGGTGCCGGAGGCAGTCGTGCTTTGGCCATAAGCCGCCGCAGCGCCCGTAACGAGAGCGAAGCAGAGGGCTATAAGAGCCAAGAAGAATGGTTTGAGCCTGTATTGATTCATAACAGTGTGATATTGTTGGAGAAAATTAATCTCAAAAAGTAGTAATCGGGTGTGCCAAAGAGGGGCGGAAATCTTGGTACGTGTCTCGCGAAGTTCCCGGTCTGTATCTCGATCCGAAAAGGTACAGACCGGGGATTTCGTTTCGGTACGTGTCTCGCGAGAGTCTCCCCCAAAGTGCTGTCCTTACGCCTTACTTGACGGCGCGGAGGATGACGGCAAAGCCGCCGCCTTCGACTTCGTTAAGGGTGAGGGTACTCTTACTCGTGACGCTCTTCGTGGTGATGCTGTACGCGTACTGGTTCGTCTGATAGTGTGCGTCTTTTTTGTCCTGCCAAATCTTGGCTTCGTACTTCACGCCCGGAGTGAGGAAATCGAGCTTGATCTTCGTCTCACGGTTGATGCCGCTGACGCTGCCGATGTACCAGTCTTCGGAGTGCTTGTCCTTACGTGCCACGGTGATGTAGCGCCCGGGCTCTGCTTCAAGGTACTTGCTGTCCTGCCACTCGACGGGTACCGCTTTGATGAACTCGAACGCATCCATCCGCTCCTCATAGTGTTCCTTGAGGTCGGCCGCCATCTGGAGGGGCGTATACATCGTGAGGTAAGAGCCGAGCTGGTTGCCGATCGTGGTGCGGACTTTATTGGGGTTATCGGGGTTCAGCCTCGAGAGGTCAAACATCACGATACCCGGCGTGTAGTCCATCGGCCCTCCGATGAGGCGCCCGAAAGGCAGTATCGTAAGGTGATTGGCGGGGTTGCCGCTCGTCTGGAACTCCTGCCCTTTTGCGGACTCTTGAGAGAGGAGATTGGGGTAGGTGCGCGAAAGTCCCGTCATGTGGACGCTCTCGTGGGCATTGACCATAATGCGGTGCTTGGCCGCCTCTTTGACCACGTAGAGGTAATGGTTCACGAGCCACTGACCGTAGTGGTGCTCACCGCGGGGCAGGATGTCGCCCACATAGCCGGTCTTCACCGACTTGTAGCCCCACTTATTCATAAAGTCGAAGGCATCTTTGAGGTGGCGCTCATAGTTACGTACGGAGGAGCTTGTCTCGTGGTGCATCACCATCTCGACGCCTTTCTCCTTGGCGTACTCCGTGATCTCCTTGACATCGAAGTCGGGGTAGGGCGTCACAAAGTCGAAGACATAGTCTTTCTTCTTGCCGAACCAGTCCTCCCAGCCGACGTTCCAACCCTCTACGAGAAGCCCTTTGATGCCGTGCTTGGAGGCGAAGTCGATATAGTCTTTGACGTGCTCTGTGTTCGCGCCGTGACGACCGTTGGGCTTGACCGTGGAGTAATCGGTCTTACCGAGGTGGACACTGCGGAGGTCGTCCGTGTAGGCCCAGGTGGACTTACCGGTGATCATCTCCCACCAGACTCCCATATACTTCATGGGTTTAATCCAAGAGGTGTCTTCGATGACCGAGGGGTCATTGAGGTTATAGACGAGCTTGGAAGCAAGGATGTCCCGCGCGTCGTCGCTGACGATGATCGTGCGCCACGGGGTATTGAACGCCGTCTGGACGTGACCCTTATTGCCCTGAGCGTCCGGGGTGAGGTGGACACGAAGGATGTTTGCTTTCTCGTCCAGTTCGAGGTTGATGGCGGGGAAGTCGATCAGTGCGGCCTCGTGGATATTGAGGTACAGACCGTCGTCCGTCTTCATCTGAAGGGGGGTCTGCACGCCGGTCTTGGAGAAATCGTACTGCGAAGCGTTATAGATGTGCGCTTTGTCGTAAAGGCCGCGTATCTCGGAGAGACGGCTCTCGGTGTAGTCGTACTCCTCCGTGTCGTAGTCGCCGCACAACCACCAGGCGGTGTGGTCTGCGGGCATAGCAAACTCGGTGGCCTCCTCCTTGACGGTGAAGTAAGTGAGCTTCTCTTGATCGGGGAACTCGTAGCGGAATCCGAGACCGTCGTCAAAGAGGCGGAAACGGATGCCCATCTCACGACCGTTCGCCTTCTGTCGAAGTGTCACGAGAAGCTCGTTGTAGTGGTTGCGTACCTTCGAGACTTCGCCCCAGACGGGTACCCAGGTTTCGTCGAAAGTGTCCGTCATGGTCTTCACTACCTCGAAGTCCGCCGTGAGGTCGCCCTCGGGGTTATCTGCGAGGTAGAACCCCAAGCGGCTCGGCTTGGTGACGGTGCGGTTTTTGAAAGAGAGGGCATACGTCGGCTCGCCCGCGCCCGTGAGGGCAAACGTCAGCGACAGGTCCCCGTCCGGCGACCGGAGCGTAGTCTCCTCGGCCCTTTGTGCCGTGGCAGAGAGGGCGAGGAGCAAGAGCGAGGATAGGAGTGTGGTGCGGATTGTACTCATCTCTGTATCTTATTCGTGGATAAAAGCGAAACCCTCAAGGGGTATTCATTGAACTGTATTTCGGAAATTCGGTATAAAAGTTTTGCATTCGTAAAAGCTGCGGGGAAAGGCATCCCCGTAACCCCGTTACGTTTTAATAACGAAACAAAGTTAGGCAATACTTTACCCCAATAAAAATAGTGACCGAAATATATAACCGTTTCGGTCGAAATATAATCTTATTTAGTCTGTTTATCAGATAGATATGGTTTTCTCTTAGGGGCAAAAATATAATGGAAAACTAATCCTTTTTGGGCTTTATTCTCCACTTAAAAAGTTTCCCCCGCTTAAACCGATCCGAAAGAACTGCGCCGGAAGTGCTGCTTTTGCCGCACTCAAATGAAGAAAAAAAGGGTACAGACCGAGACGATCTTTCCGGCCTGTACCACGAGGGAAAAAGGTACAGACCGGGGAGATCGTCCCGGTACGGCCGAAAATAGTCAGGTGGTCAGAGGCGTGCGTCGATGGCGAGGATAGCTTCCTCGAAGAGCGCATTGTCGAGAAAGGATTTGTTTTTCACTCTCGTCTTGTAGGTATTGATGGTGTGGACGGAGTAATCGAGGAAGCCGGCGATGTCGTCGCTCTTGGTGATGCCGAGGCGTATGAGTGCGAAGATGCGCATCTCCGTCGTAAGCCTCCCGGAGGAAGGCCGCTCACGCTCTTCGGGGGGAAAGAGTGCGTTGTAGCGGTCGATGAAGTTGGGAAAGAGGCGGAGGAAAGTGACGTCGAAATTTTCGTACATATGCTCGCGTTCCTTCTGAAGCTCCTTCGGGTCAAAAGCCGCCTTGATGTCCGCATATTTTTTGTCCCTCAGCTTATTGCCCACGAAGCGGTAGAGCCCTTCGAGCTTTTTGATGTGGGAGGAGTCGTTGAAGAAAGAGAGCCCGATGTACTCGTCTTTGATCGTATTGGCCTCCATCAGTTCTTTATTGATGGCAGAGAGGGAGGCGTTATGGGCAGCGATGGTGCGGTGTGCCCGTCTCAGTTTTTTGACCTGCCCGAATACGATGAGGGAGAGGACTATGAGTGCCGCACAGAGCGCGACCACAAGGACGAGCCCTGAGGACAGGGTGTTCTTTTTGGTGTCCAAAAGGAGATAGCGCCTGTTTTCGATGAGGGGAAGGACATCCGCCACATCTATCTTACGGTGGTAGGCGTTATAGAACGTGGCATCCTCCAGAGCCGTCTGAGCGTAGAGGTACGACCTCTCCAAGTCCCCTTTCGCGAAGAGTAAGCGGGAGAGCTTGATGAGGGAGGTATTTTCCCTCGTGGCATTATGGAGATCGAGGATGGCGCTTCGGGCATAATGCACGAGACTCTTCTCCTCCTCACCTTTTTCGGAGTAAAGGTCGCCCAAAATGGCTTCGGACATAGAGCGGGAGTGCGACGGTACGCCTTTCATCCCGAGTACGGTCTCGAAAGTCCGGATCGCCCCCTGCAAGTCGCCCGCCATAATCCGCTCGTGTCCCTGTACGAAACCGTACTCCCAGGAGCCCTCGGGGAGCACGGAGAGCAGCCGGCGACTATAGGAGAGGGTTTTCGCCCTGTATATGCTGTCCACGCCGTTTACGGAGCGGGTGTAGGCAGTGAGGTCGTAGTAGGTCTTGGAAGCGACCCAGAGGGCGTATTCTTTGGTCTCCGGGCTCAGAGAAAGGGTGTCTTGGGCAGCGAGAATGTCGGTGGACTCTTTGAAAAGGCCGGCGGAGGTGAGCACAAGAACTTTATCGAGCAGTACTTTTGCCCTCTCTTCCTTTGAGAGGTCGGGAGACCCGGATATAAGCTCTTCACGCAACCGTACGTAGTGAAAAGCGGAGTCGAAGCGGTAACTCAGGAAGGCCTC
>JASBZK010000039.1 GCA_029983505.1 Porphyromonas sp. | reverse complement strand
TATATCGGGAACTCAGACCCTCCGGTCTTTGATGCGAGGCGGCACCTTCTCGCTTTGTCTCCCACTCCAAGCGGGAGGCAAAATCTTGGTACGACCGAGACGATCGCGAGATACGGACCGAAAAAGGGAAAAGGTACAGGCATAGGAAAAGGTTTTGGTCTGTACCCCTTTCCCCGGTACATCAATAGGAGAGCCCGGAGAGACGGGAGAGCAGCGTGAGGGCGTCCGAGATGGAGAAGACACCCTTAATCGTGATGGAGCGTCCGGAGCGCTCATCTTTGAAAGAGACACGTGCCACGATGTCGGGTGCGACGGCGCCGGTCATCAAGTTGCCGAAGACTTTACTCTTGTAGTAGCCGCTATTCAGGTCGGAGACGAGCTGGAGCGTGAGGGTGTTTCTTTTCAGCAGTATACGCTCGATGCCTGCCCTTTTGCCCAAAAGTCGGAGGCGCATCACGTTGAGGATCTCCACAGCCTCAAGGGGTGGGGTGCCGAAGCGGTTGATAAGCCGTCCTTCATAGCTCTTGAGCTCCGCCGTGTTCTCGAGCCCGTCCAGTTCCTTATACAGATTGATGCGTTCGTCGTCTCCGGGGACGTATGAGGGTGGGAAGAATGCAGGGAGATCGGTGTCGAGGACAGTCTCATAGACATAAAAACGGCGACCGGTCTTTGGCGTGAGGTCGGCCTCTTTGTCCTCTTCCTCAAAGAGGTCTGCAAATTCGTCGTTTTTGAGCTCCATCACAGCCTCCTCGAGTATGCGTTTGTACGTCTCGTAGCCGAGGTCGGCGATGAAGCCGCTCTGCTCTGCGCCGAGAAGATTCCCGGCGCCTCTGATGTCGAGATCCTGCATCGCGATCTGTATGCCGCTGCCGAGGTCGGAGAAAGTGGTGATGCTCTCCAGTCTGCGTTTGGCATTTGGCGAGAGGAGGTGAAGGCTCGGAGTCAGGAGGACGCAGTAGGCTTTTTGGGTGCCGCGCCCCACGCGCCCGCGAAGCTGGTGGAGGTCGGAGAGCCCGAAGCGCTGGGCGTCGTTTATGATGATGGTGTTGGCGTTAGGGACGTCGATCCCGTTCTCTACGATGGAGGTGGCAAGTAGGACGTCGAAGTCGTGATTGATGAAGCCGAGGAGGATTTCTTCGATCTCTTTTGCGGGGAGACGTCCGTGGGCTATGCCGATGCGTACCCCGGGTACCGCCGCACGGATGTCCCGGGCAATGTCTTCTATATTGTGGATGCGGTTGTGGATGAAAAATACCTGTCCTTCGCGGGCGAGCTCTGCACCGATGGCTTCGGCGATGACTTCCGGGGAGTACGTCGCTCTCTCGGTGCGTATCGGGTACCGGTTGGGCGGAGGGGTGAGGATGTTGGAGAGGTCGCGTGCGCCGAGGAGCGAGAATTGGAGTGTACGCGGTATAGGTGTGGCCGACATCGTGAGTGTGTCGATGTGGGCGCGTGTGCTCCTTAGTTTCTCCTTTACACTTACGCCGAACTTCTGCTCTTCATCAATGATGAGCAACCCAAGGTCTTTGTACTTGACGTTTTTCCCTGTCAGAAGGTGCGTGCCGATGATGATGTCTGTCTTTCCAGAGGCGAGGTCCGAGAGGATCTCTTTTTTCTCTTTGGGGCTTTTGGACTGCGTGAGGTAGGCGACGGTCGCGGGGAAGCCCGAGAGACGCTTGGAAAAGGTACGGTAATGCTGGTAGGCGAGTACCGTAGTGGGCACCATGACGGCTACCTGCTTGGAGTCGCTGACGGCTTTGAAGGCGGCGCGGATGGCGACCTCTGTCTTTCCGAAGCCTACGTCCCCGCAAATCAGTCGATCCATAGGAATCGGGCGCTCCATATCTCTCTTGACGTCCTGGGTGGCTTTCTCCTGGTCCGGCGTGTCTTCGTATTGGAAGCTCGACTCAAGCTCCTTCTGCAAATAAGTGTCGGGACTGAAGGCAAACCCTTTCTCTTGGAGCCTCTTGGCGTAGAGCTTGATGAGGTCTCTGGCGATGTCTTTGACCTTCTTCTTGGTCCTGTCCTTCACTTTCTCCCAGGCACCGCTGCCGAGCTTGGAGAGGCGGGGCGGCTCGTCGTTGTCCTTGCTCTTGTACTTGGAGATGTGGTTGAGCGAATGGATCGAGACGTAGATGCTGTCCCCGTCCTTGTAATTCAGTCGGACGACCTCTTGCGGCATCCCGTTCTTCTCTATGGTAAAGAGGCCTCCGAAGGTGCCGATCCCGTGGTTCACGTGGACGATATAGTCTCCGTACTCGAAGCTCTTTAGCTCCTTCAGAGTAAGGGCGGCGCTTTTGCTTCGGATACGGTCGCTCTTGAGCTTATAGCTGTGAAAGCGCTCGAAGATGGTGTGGTCGGAGAAGAGTGCCACTCTCATCTCTTTGTCGATGAAGCCGCCGTGAAGGGTGGGGCTTATGGGGGTGAAGCGGGTCTTCTCGGGCTGCTCGGAGAGGATGCTCTCAAGACGCCTGATTTGGCTCTCCTGGTTGCTCATAATGCCGACCTCATAGCCCTCCGACCGGTACTCCGAGATGGTGCGGGAGAGGAGGTCGAACTGCTTGTGAAAAAGCGGCTCCGGTGTCTCCAAGAAATCGACCTCTGTCCAGACTTTGTCGAGATCCATCGGGACGCTTTCCGCCAAGATGTGGAAGCCCTCCAAGTCCTTCATCAGCAAGTCCGGTCGGATGAGTCGTGCCTGCAGCTCGCCGAGGGTTTGGAACTCATTATCCTCCGGATGCACAGGCGGAAGCGTGTGGGTCTCCGAGAGGTCACCGCTGAGGTAGTCCCATCCTCCGATGTACACGCGGGTATCTTTGGGCAAAAGGGAGAGCAGGGAGTCGAGGTTCCCGGACCCGTTTGTGGATAGGTCGGCGAGAATGGTCACCGAGTCCTGTGTGCCGGCCGAGAGCTGCGTCTCGGGGTCAAACGGACGTATTGTCTCGAGGTCGTCACCGAAGAAGTCGAGGCGTATGGGGCGGTCGTAAGCGTACGAGAAAATGTCAAAGAGGCTGCCGCGCACGGCAAACTGTCCCGGGGCATAGACATAGTCCACTTCCTCGAACCCCAAGTCCCAGAGCTTCTCGCGAAATTCTTTCCTCAGAATCGTGTCGCCGACTTTCAATTCCATCCGCTTCTCGGCGTAGTCGGCTTTTTTCGGCAGCCCTTCGAGAAGTGCAGAGGGGTAGGTGACGATTATTTTCGGCAAACCGTCCTTACCTCCTATCAGACGCTCGACGACTTCGCTTCGGAGGACCTCATTGGCGCCGTCTTTCTGCCCGAAACGGATGCCTCTGCGGTAGAGGGAGGGGAAAAAGAGGAGGTCGGAGTCTCCGCCTTTGATGGCAGAGAGATCCCCAAAGAGATACCCCGCTGCCTCTTCGTCCTTGGAGATGCAGAGGACGGGGTGACGGAGCCGGTCGAGCAAAAACGCGACGGCGGAGCCCTGAAGTCCCGAGAGACGGATCTTCTTGGCATTCAGTTTGGAGCTCAGTTTTTTGAAGCTCTCTTTTTCTCCAAAAAGTTTGCTTAGCGCTTGTAAGGATGAGGGTGCCAATGCTCTTGGATATGCTCTATGGGTGAAACTTTCTCACGGGGTACAGACCAAAAAAAGTTTTTTGGTCCGAGTGAGGTCTGCGTTTGGTACAGGCTGAAGGCAACGCGAGATACAGACCAAAATTTTTCGGTGTCACATAGGGGCAATAGCCGAAAACACTTGGCGCAAAGGAAACTTTACTCCAAGTGTTTGGGACAGGTGTCCTGAGACCTTTGAAAGAGGATTTGTCCTATGAATGCGGTTTTAAGCGAAGCCGAACCTGTCAAGACGAGGCAGAAAAGGACTTTTTACTCTTCTTCGTCGTCTTCTTCGGTCATATTGGTGAAGACGTTTTGGACGTCTTCGTCTTCTTCGAGCTTCTCGACGAGTTTATTGACCTCTTCGCGCTGTTCGGGCGTTACGTCTTTCGTGTCTTTGGGGAAGCGCTCAAACTCTGCCGAATTGATCTCGAAGCCCATCTCTTCGAGGTGCTTCTGGATGTCCCCGTTGGACGTAAATTCGCCCGTGATGATCAGCTCATCCTCTTCTTCCTCCACCTCGTCTACGCCGTAGTCGATGAGCTCGAGGAGCAGCTCGTCGTTGTCGATGCCTTCTTTCTTGGCGACGTGGAAGACGGCTTTGTGGTCGAAGAGAAATTCGAGACTGCCCGTGGTGCCAAGAGAGCCCCCAAACTTATTGAAATAGCTGCGGACGTTGGCCACGGTGCGGGTCGTGTTGTCGGTCGCGGTCTCCACGAAGATGGCAATGCCGTGGGGTCCGTAGCCTTCGTAATTCATCTCCTTGTAGTCGGACTGATCTTTTTCGGAAGCGCGCTTGATGGCTCTTTCGATGTTGTCCTTCGGCATGTTCTCTTTCTTGGCCGTCTGCATCAGGACGCGGAGACGCGGGTTAGAGTCGGGGTCAGGTCCGCCGGAACGCGCAGCGATGGTGATTTCCTTCCCGATGCGGGTAAATGTCCTGGACATATTTCCCCATCTCTTGAGTTTGCGGGCTTTTCTGAATTCGAATGCTCTTCCCATTGTTTGTCGTGATGTATTTGCTTGTAAAAGTTTGTTTTCTTCTTTGTGTGTATTGTTATCTCAGAGAGGCACCGAGCTGCTTGGCAAGGGACTGAGAGATTTTCTCCATAGTCTTGTCGATGACTTTGTCGGAGAGGGTCTTTTCGTCGTCCCTGAGCGTGAAGGCTACGGCGTAGCTCTTTTTGCCTTCGGGTAGATGCTTGGGGTCTTCGTAAACGTCGAAGAGAACGATATCCCGTATCAGCTTCGGCTCTGCTTTCTTCGAGACTTCGACCACTTTGGCGAAGTCTATGTTTTTGTCCAAAAGGAGGGCGAAGTCTCTGCGGACGCTCGGGAACTTCGGCACGCCTTTTATCGTCACCGTCCGACCGAGAACCCGCTCAATGACCGTGTTCCACTCGAACTCTGCGTAATATACGGGTACGTCAAGGTCGTGCGTTTTGAGGAGCCTTTCGGACACCACGCCCCATCTGCCGAATGTCTTGCCGCCCCTGAACGTAAGCTCGATGCCTTTATCGAAAAGGTCGTCGCTCTCAATGTATGCTTTCTGTACTTCCCCGTCCGAGATGCCCATACGGGACAGAAAGTTCTCGATAATTGCGCTAAGGAAATAGGGTCGGACGCTCCGGTGTGCGTCCTTGTTCCAATTCGGACCGAACTCGTCTCCCGTCACCCACAGCCCGAGCGTGTAGGTCTCTTTGAACCCTCTGAGCGGCACCTGCTCTTCCGGACTGACGCGTCTGTAGGTGTTCCCAAACTCGAAGAGCCTCAGGTTGGCTCCCTGACGCTTCAGGTTGTGGTCGATGACCTCCAAGCCGCCGTGCACCATCTGTATGCGGAGGGTGGAGAGGTCGTTAGAGAGCGGATTGAGGAGCCGAACCGCCTCTCCTCTCTCGATCTCGTCTGGGTAGTAAGAAGCTTTGGAGAGGGAGTTATTCAAGATCTCGACGAAACCGGCGCCCACGAGCTGTTCGCTGATGACGCGTTGGAGGGAGAAACTTCTGTCCACGTCACTCTTCGGCGTGATGGCCGAGCTCAGTTTGGTCGTGAAGGGGACTTCGTTATAGCCGTAGATTCTGAGCAGATCCTCGATGATGTCCACGTCCCGCGTGACGTCGTAGCGGTAACGGGGTACGTCGACCTCAAGGGTCTCGCCGTTGTCTTCGCGGACTTCGATGGAAAGCGCCTCAAGAATCTCAAGGATTTTCTCTTTAGGAATCTCGATGCCTATGAGGTCGGAGACCTTACGGAGCGAGAGAGAGACCCGGTACGGCTCTTGCGGTTCTGGGTATAGGTCGTAAATACGGCTCGAGACTTCGCCGCCTGCGACTTCCAGGACGAGCTTCACTGCCCAGTCGAGTGCAAAAGGTACGCCTGCCGGGTCGAGACCGCGCTCGTAGCGGAACGAAGCGTCCGTATTAAGCCCGTTGCGGCGGGCAGTTTTGCGGATGAAAGTGGGGTGGAATGTGGCACTCTCGATGAAAAGTGCAGTGGTACCCGCTTGGACTCCGGAGTCCAAGCCGCCCATTACGCCGGCGATGCACATCGGTTTCTCCGCATCACAGATGACGAGGTCGCGGTCTGTGAGCGTCCGTTCTACTCCATCAAGGGTGGTGAGCTTTTCGCCCTCTACCGCGAGACGGACGATGACCTTACCACCTGCTATTTTGTCGTAGTCAAAAGTGTGGAGCGGTTGCCCTATGGCTTGGAGGACGTAGTTCGAGACGTCCACGATGTTATTTACGGACTTCTGCCCGATACTTTCAAGCGCATTTCGGAGCCACTCCGGGCTTGGCCCGACCTTTATCCCCTTAATCACTATGCCGGAATAGCGGAAGCAGGCTTCCGGACTCTCCACGGAGACTTCGACGGGGGAGTTTGTCCCCGTGACGTGCGGCGCTTCGGGCTTTCTGAGGGTGACACTCCTGCCGTGGCTTTTGAGGTACGCATAGAGATCCCTTGCGACCCCGTAGTGCGAAGTGGCATCCACGCGGTTGGGGGTGATGTCCACTTCTATGATGTGGTCGGTGTGGACGGGATAAATCTCGGAGGCGGGTGTGCCGGGAGCGATTCCCTCTCTTAGGACAATGATGCCTTCGTGTCCCGTCCCTACGCCTATTTCGTCTTCGGCACAAATCATCCCGAAAGACTCTTCTCCGCGGATTTTTCCCTTCTTGATGGTAAAAGGCTCTCCGCCCACGGGGTGCAGTGTCGTGCCGATGGTGGCGACGATGACGTTTTGTCCCGCGGCCACGTTTTTCGCACCACAGACGATTTGGATGGGACCCTCCGGCGTAAGCTCTTTGCCGAGGTCTACTGTCGTGATGTGGAGGTGGTCCGAGTTCGGGTGGTCTATGCAGGTAACCACGTGACCTGTCACGAGGCCTCTGAGACCGCCGGGGATACTCTCTTTTTCTTCCACAGACCCTACTTCAAGGCCGATGGAGGTGAGTATTTCGCCCACTTCTTCGGCAGGCAGGTCTATGTCGAGGTATTCTTTAAGCCAAGAATAAGAGATGTTCATTCTTTCTCTGCGATTTGGAGTTTTGGAAGCAAAAGACACTCCCGAGGGTTTCTGTTTATCTCCCTCGGTGCGAAAAATAGGCGCTTTTGCGTACTGCACACAAATTTACCTAAAACCAAAGAGAATAAGCAAGTCCCCGCAGCCCTTCCGGGGCGGGGCACAGACGGGTAAGATTATTTTGCCCGGGTACTGCCCGGTAAAAAGCCAAAACGAGACACGTACCATGGTGATTTCCACACAGAGGTACGTGTCTCGTCTCGTTTTTCGCCTAAAACGTTGCTTTTTTTGAGAAAGACAACGTCTTGGGAGTTATTCGTCCATATTCTTCAGCGGCTTGATGTCGAGGTGAACCGGGACGAGGAGGTTCTCGGGAGCAAGGATGGTGTCCAGCTGTTCCTGAGAGAGGATGCCGTGTTTGAGCACAATCTCGGGGATGCTCTTGCCTGTTTCCATCGCTTCTTTGGCAATCTTCGTAGAGTTTTTGTAGCCGATGTACGGATTAAGCGCGGTTACGATGCTCATACTCTTATACGCCAGCTCGGTTGCGTGCTCGGCATTCGCTGTGATGCCTTCGATGCAGTATTTACGGAAAATATCCATTACTGAAATCAGGAAGTCCGCACTCTCGAAGCAGCACTGAGCCATAATCGGCTCCATCGCATTGAGCTCAAGCTGAGCCGCTTCGCCTGCCATCGTGACGCACACGTCATTGCCGATGATCTTCATAGCCACCTGAGTGACGACTTCGGGGATGACGGGGTTCACTTTGCCGGGCATAATGGACGACCCCGGTTGGCGGGCGGGGAGGTTGATTTCCCCGATGCCGGCGCGAGGACCGCTTGAGAGGAGACGGAGGTCGTTGGATATTTTGCTCAGTTTGACAGCAAGGCGCTTCATCGCCTGAGAGAAACCGATCATGTGCGAGGTGTCCGAAGTAGCCCCGACCATATCACGAGCAAGCTCGATATTCCATCCGGTGAGATCCCTTAGAGCTTCGAGTACGAATGCCCGGTAAGAGGGCTCGGAGCAAATACCGGTGCCGATGGCTGTGGCTCCCATATTTACGGTAAGGAGCTGCTCTGCAGCGTGCTTGAGGTTCGGCAACTCTTCTTCGAGAATGGTCGCAAAGCCATTGAACGTCTGCCCCATCGTCATCGGTACAGCGTCCTGCATCTGGGTACGACCGGTCTTGAGGATGTCTTTGAATTCGACCGCCTTTTCCTTGAACGCATCTATCAGCTTATTCAGCCCTGGCAAGAGGTCGAGATACGTCTGGTAGAGCCCTAAGTGGATGAAAGTGGGGTAGGCGTCGTTTGTGGACTGGGAGAGGTTCGTGTGGTCATTCGGAGAAATCACCTTGTAGGATCCGTGCGGCTTTCCGAGGATTTCGAGAGCACGGTTGGTGATCACTTCGTTGGCGTTCATATTGGTGGATGTCCCTGCACCACCCTGTACCATATCCACGATAAAGAACTCGTGGTGCTTGCCCCGGCGGATCTCTTCGCACGCTTCTACGATGGCTTTGAAGATATCGTCCGGAAGCAGTCCCTCTCTGTGGTTGGCAATGGCAGCTGCCTCTTTCGTGATGGCCATTGCCTCCACGTAACGGGGATAATGATTCAGTTTGACCGGTGAGATGTCGAAGTTTTCGAGTGCTCTGAGTGTCTGGACGCCATAGAGGACATCGTCCGGCACTTCCATATCACCGATAAGGTCGTTCTCAATGTGGGTTTTCTTGCCTTGATTCATATATTTGACAAAAAAAGATTATGCTCTGCCGATGCAGAGACTTCACCGTAAAAGCAAAGCCAAGCGAGAAGATAGAATCTCCGTTGGCTCTGCTTTTTGAAATGAAATAGTCTAAGATCAGTCCTCAAGCTTGTGTACGATCAGACCGCTTCTCAGTTTGGGCTCAAACCAAGTGGTCTTAGGCGGCATAATGTTGCCGGTGTCCGCAATGTCGATGATCTGCTGCATAGAGACGGGGTAGAGCGCCAGAGCTACTACCATCTCTCCGGAGTCTACTCTCTTTTGGAGTTCGCCCAAACCGCGGATCCCGCCCACGAAGTCGACGCGCTTGGAGGTACGCAAGTCTTCGATGCCGAGGATATCCCGCAGGATGAGATTCGACGAAATTGTCACATCAAGGACGCCGATCGGGTCGTTGTCGTCATAGCGTCCCTCTTTTGCGGTCAAAGAGTACCATTTCCCACCAAGGTACAAACTGAAGTTATGAAGCTTACCGGGCTTGTAGATGGCGACGCCTTTCTCTTCGACATCAAAGTTTTCTCTGAGCTTGGCGAGGAATTCCTCAGGAGTAAGGCCATTCAAATCCTTAATTACCCGGTTGTAGTCGATGACCGTGAGGTGGCTGGCAGGGAAAGCCACAGCCATAAAGTAGTTGTACTCCTCTTCTCCGGTGTGATTGGGATTATTCTTGGCCTTCTCTGCGCCGACGAGAGCAGCGGCAGCAGAACGGTGGTGACCGTCGGCGATGTAGAGCGCGGGAATCTTGGCGAATGCTTCCGTAACCGTCTGAATGTCCTTGTCGTCGTCGATCATCCACACGGTATGTCCGAAGCCATCCATCGGAGCCACGAAGTCGCAGAGAGGTTCGGTAGCCTTGTATTTGTCGATGATCGCCTGAAGAGTGGCATTGTCGGGGAAGGCAAAGAACACGGGTTCGAGGTTCGCATCCAATACGCGGACATGCTTCATACGATCCTCTTCTTTGTCTTTGCGGGTCAGCTCGTGCTTCTTGATTACGCCGTTAAGGTAGTCGTCCACGTATGCGCCGATGACGAGACCGTACTGGGTCTTGCCGTTCATCGTCTGGGCATAGAGGTAGTACACGGGTTTCTTGTCCTGTACCAACCAGCCTTTTTCCTGGAAAAGGTCGAACTGCTTCCGGGCCATCTCGTAGACATCGGGGTCGTGTTCGTCTTTGCCTACCGGAAAGTTGATTTCCGGGCGGATGATGTGGTAGAGCGATTTTTCGTTGCCCTTCGCTTCCTCTCTTGCTTCGTCGCTATTGAGTACGTCGTAGGGACGGGAAGAAACCTGCTCTACAAATTCTTTCGGGGGACGAAGTCCGCGGAAAGGTCTTACTGTAGCCATTATTTTGGGAAGTTGCTTACTTATTTACTCTGAATGTTTCGTCTCCGGTCTCAAAGAAACTGCGGATTTGACGAGCCGCGGCGACACCTGCGTTGATGTTGGCTTCAGAGGTCTGAGCCCCCATCTTCTTTGGAGTCGCAAAATACTGATGTCCGGGTAACTTCGTGTATTCCTCGTCGTTGGTCGGTTTGATGTCGGTCACATACGTTAGGTCAGGACGTTCCCTAAGTGCCTTGAGCAGACTTTCTTCGTCGATCACTTCTGCACGTGCGGCATTAAGCAGTACTGCCTTTTTCGGCATCTTCATAGCGAGGTTATAGTTGATGGACTTGATTGTTTCCGGTACGGCAGGAATGTGTAGCGAAATAAAGTCACTCTTGGAGTAAAGTTCATCTACGTTGCCCACGAAAGTAATACCAGGGTTTGCAGACTTGTCTGCAAAGACATCGTAGGCCAAGATATTCATTCGATACCCTTTTGCAAGACGTGCCACGTTTTTTCCTACATTCCCAAACCCGTGTATTCCTATAGTTTTCTCCATTAGTTCTGTCCCAGGGGTACCGTCGAAAAAGTTACGTTTTACCATCACTGCCAAGGACATAATCAACTCGGCCACTGCGTTGGCATTCTGACCGGGGGTGTTCTCGACGACCACGTTCTTGGCTTTGGCGTGTTCGATGTCTACGGAGTCGTAGCCGGCTCCGGCACGTACCACGATTTTTAGATTTTTGGCTGCATCAATCACGTCAGCCGTAACCTTATCCGAGCGCACGATCATCGCATCGGCATCCTTGACAGCCTCAAGGAGCTGGGATTTGTCCGTGTATTTCTCGAGAAGGACGAGTTCGTAGTCCCCGTCTGCCACGACGGCTCTGATCTTTTCGATTGCCACGGGAGAGAAAGGCTTCTCCGTAGCTACGAGTATCTTTTTCATAATATAAAGTGCACCTTGCCGGATTAGAGTTTGTTTTCGAAGTCCTTCATAGCCTGGGTGAGTTGCTTCACGCCTTCGAGATCCATACCGTTGTAGATGGAGGCACGGAACCCGCCGAGCGTGCGATAGCCCTTGATGCCGATGCAGCCGGCTTTCGTGGCAAAGTCGAGGAACTCTGCTTCCTTCTCTTTGTACTCGTCTTTCATCACGAACGTGACATTCATAAGGGAGCGGGCTTCGGGTTGGGCATAACCCTGGAAGATCTTGGAGGAGTCGATAGCGCCGTAGAGTTCGTCGGCTTTAGCCTGGTTCCTCTTTTCGATAGCTTTCACGCCGCCAAGCTCCTTATACCACTTCATCGTCTGAAGTGCGGTGTAGACGGGGAGTACAGGGGGCGTATTGAACATACTGTCCTTCTTGATGTGCGTGTTGTAGTCGAGCATGGTGGGGAGGACACGACCGGTATTGCCGAGTGCGTCCTTTCTAACGACTACGAAAGTCACACCTGCGGGTGCGAGGTTCTTCTGAGCACCGCCGAAGACGAGGTTGTACTTGCTCCAGTCGATTTCGCGGGTAAAGATGTCTGAGGACATATCCGAGATCAGAGGCACGGACACTTCGGGATCCTTGCGGATTTCGGTCCCGTAGATCGTGTTATTGGAGGTGTAGTAGAAGTAATCCACACCCGTGGGAGCCTTGTACTCGGGGATATACTTGTAGCCGTCTGCTTCGGAGCTGCCGACCACTTCGACTTCTCCGACGAGCTTGGCTTCTTTGATGGCCTTGTGTGCCCAGCTGCCGGTGTCGAGGTAAGCGGCTTTGGTCTTGAGGAAGTTGAGTGCTGATTGATAAAACTGCAAGCTTGCACCGCCGCCGAGAAAGAGTACCTCAAAGTCTTCGGGGATGTCGAGCAGTTCTTTGAAAAGGGATCTTGCTTCCGCCATCACGGCAGAGAACTCTTTTCCTCTGTGAGACACTTCCATCAGAGAGAGACCGGTTCCGGCAAAGTTCAGTACAGCTTCAGCTGTATTTTTGATGACACCCTCATTGAGGATTGACGGTCCGGCGTAAAAGTTGCGTTTCTTCATATCGAAAAAATGACGTTTTAAGAGTTTATATGGTGGTTTTCAAAAATTCAAAAGTCCTTTTTGTTCCTCAAAGGTACCATTTTTCTTGACCTAAAACAATCTTACCCGATTATTTTTGCTCTGTTTCGTTTTTGTCCTCGTACAGCCTCTTCATCCCCTCGAGATTGGCGCGCAATTTTGCCTCCCCCGGATTCTCCTGCGGAGACCAAAAGTGTGTCTTGCGTATCTCCTGTGGAAGGTACTCCTGGGGATAGTAGTGTCCCGGGTAGTCGTGCGGATAGATATAGTCCGATCCGTACCCGAGGTCCTTCATCAGACCGGTGGGCGCGTTCCTCAGATGTAGTGGGACAGGGTAGGGGGGATTGCTCTTCACGAAAGCCAATGCCTCGTTGATGGCGAGGTAGGCGCTGTTGCTCTTGGGCGAAGAGGCGAGGTATACGGCTGCCTCCGCAAGAGGTATCCGTCCCTCCGGCCAGCCGATCTTGTGCACTGCGTCGAATGCGGCGTTGGCGATGAGGAGCGCATTCGGGTTGGCGAGTCCGATGTCCTCCGCCGCCGAGATAATCAGCCTCCTCGCGATGAACTCGGGCTCTTCTCCCCCCTCGATCATGCGGGCCATCCAGTAGAGTGCGGCATCCGGATTGCTCCCGCGGATGCTCTTGATGAAAGCGGAGATGATGTCGTAGTGCATTTCGCCCCCTTTGTCGTAGACGGCGGGGTTTTGTTGGAGCTCCCGGGTGACCGTCTCGTTATCGATGACCACCTTCTTTGTCCGCAGCGCTTCGGGTGAAATGGAGAGAATGTCTATGATGTTCAAAAGCTTGCGTGCATCCCCTCCGCTGTAGGCGAAGAGCGCGTCCGTCTCTTTTACTTCAAAGTCAAAAGTGCGGAGTACTTCGTCGTTTTGGATGGCTTGGTCGAGTAGATGGCGCAGTTCGTCCGAGTCGAGCGGCTTCAGCACGAAGATCCTTGCCCTGGAGAGCAGAGGTCGGATGATTTCAAATGAAGGGTTCTCCGTCGTGGCTCCGATGAGGGTCACTACGCCATGCTCCACCGCGTGAAGCAGTGAGTCCTGTTGGGACTTGCTGAATCTATGGATTTCGTCTATGAAAAGGATAGGCGCCAGCCCTGAGCCGAAAAGCGACTTCCTGTCGCTCTCTGCCTTGGAGAGCACTTCCCTGACCTCTTTCACCCCCGCGCTGACCGCACTGAGCTGATAAAAGGGTATGTCCAGTCGCTTGGCGATGATGTGTGCCAAAGTGGTCTTCCCCACCCCGGGTGGCCCCCAGAGGATGAAGGAACGCAGTACGCCGGAGTCCAGCATATCGCGTATCGGCATCCCGGCACCTACCAAATGAGACTGCCCCACATAGTCTTCGAGACTTGTGGGACGAAGTCTCTCGGCCAATGGGGGCAGACTTTGAGGAGTTGCGTCACTCATATTTATTGGTCTGTGAGGGTGTGTTGAAAGTGTTTTGCCCCGCAAAACACGGGACACAACCTCTCGGAGGTGTGTATAAAAGTTAGATTGAAATGCAAGGGATTGCTATGCTTGGGGCTGAGGGCGACGAGAACGTATATTGGTGCGTGACCGAGCCCGAATGCCGAAACGGGCGCAGCAGTTCGGACTTTTGACACACCTCCTGTTTGTACGCATACGAAAAAAGCTTATGCCTCCGGCGTCAACTTATTCATCGCTTCCATCAGGATGAATTGCCTCTTTTGGAGCTGCGGATATTCCGGATCGGCTTCGAGCCCGTCCATCACGGCGTCCATAGCCTTGTCGTACTCTCCGAGGCGCATATAGCTTTGGGCCGCTTTATTGAGGTAGAAAGTGTACTGAGGGATGTCGTTGTTTTGCCCACACTCTGCAATCACGTCTTCGATGATGGCGATGTGGCGCTCATAGTCCCCGAGGGCGAAGTAAAAGTTTTCGAGCGTGAAGAGTGTACTCAAGTTATCCCTGAGCTGGGAGCGGTATTCGTCCATAAACTCTATCCCCTCTTTTGCGATCTTCTCTTTCTCCGCCGGATCTTCCGCTTTCGCGTGCAGCCCGATGTAGCACTGGGCTATTTCTTTGATGCAGGCTTCTTTCCGGAAGCCGTTGTCAAGCGCAGTCTGATACGACTGAATGGCACCCCGGTAGTCTTTTTGGGTCATAAGCTTCTTACCCTCCTTATAGAACCGGAACATCTCCGGAGACTCGTATTCGTCTTCCGCTCCCTTTTTGTCAAAATCCTCGTTTTGCCCCCCTTTCTTATTATTGTTGCTGATGAAGGCGTTTCGGAAATTGAGTGCGCTCGTATTCTCGGGATACATATCCAGCACCGCCGTCACTATCTGTCTGGAGGCGTAAAACTCGCCCTCTTTGAGCAGCTTGGCGGACAGCTCCAGGGAGTCGGTCACGGATGAGGGCAGCATTATCGACTTCGCAGCATAGCCTTTGTGGTTTTGTCCCCTGTAGTACACCACCGGGATGTCTTTCCCGGACACTTCCAGAAGCTTCGGATCCACGATGTCGCTCTTATTGAAGTAGTATCTGTTGCCGTCTTTCAGATCGTCGATGAATCCGAAAAGGAATCCCGGTTGCAGCTCGATGATCTTCCCGAAAGCTACGAGGCTGTAGGCATCTTCTGCTCTCCCGGCTTCCCTTACTTCGTTCATAACCGCATCCAGGCGCTCGCTCAGCTCTTCGTTCAGAGACTGTTTCCGCTCTTTCCTCTTCCACGTGTTTGCCACTTTGGGGTCGCGTTGAGCCAGTTCTTCGAGCGGAATCCTGTCGCCCGGTTTGAATTCCTTGAAGCCACGGGGACGGCTGTTATTTGGGTCTTCCACACCGGTGACCGCCTGTTCTTCGGAGGCGAAATCGGTGTCGTTGCCTGTGTCGCCGAAAGAGACGTCTCCTGCTGCTGTGTCTTTGTCGGAAATCTCCTGAGACAGGTCTCCCGATGTGTTGATGACATCCACGAGGGCGATGCGAATGCCGTGCAATCTGCCGTCTTTCCCCTTGAGCACGACGAAATCTTCGTCCGCATAGAGGAAACTGCCGGCTACCGAATAATCTTTGCCAATTAATTTCAGGACTTTATTCTTGACCAAATCCGACTTAAGGAAATCAACTAAACTCATATCTATTAAACCTTCAAACTAATTTTATGATGTATGAAATGTAACCTATAAATAGAGGATACACCTCCATAGGGGTGTGTCCCTTTTCTTTGAACAGACAGGGAATGTATTATGTTCTACCGGTGGAGGCGATTTCTTGTACCCCCTCTCTCTGTCCGATCCCTACAAATCTACCAAAATAATACAACCCCATGGATAATAAAGAAACATCCGAGCAAGAATATTGGGGCGATGACGAACTCATCGCCAAAGACATATCCGGCACCCAGATGCTTCAAAGAGCTAACCTTACGGCATTTTTTAATTCGAAAGGATTCCCGGGTACTTATCCGGCTCTGCTCTTCTTTTCAGACGAAGCGGAGCGACTGAACGACCTTATTTTCGGAGAATTGAGTCGTGCACAGGCTCCGGACAGTGTCCCCCGTTTCGTAATCGATGTGCATACCAAGTTTACCGGCGAGACAGAAGCTGCAAGCGGAGAAGCGGTGGTCGTCTTCCGCGGTTCGGAAGCGATCTCGGAAGATGTCAGACCCGACGTCCTTTCCTTGATGAGGGACGGCATCAAGCAGTGGCTTGAAGAGGCTTACAGCACCCACGGCAAGACTGCCTCATTGGTGTGGACAAAGACGACCGAGTCCGAAGCCTTCGGACTGATTCGCCCGCAGTAAGCAACGAGGAGGCTGCACAGTTAGCAGTTAGGGCGCACGCATTGGACCCCATTCAAGATTGTTTCTGCGCGTAAAGCTATGTCAAAAGTCCGAATTTGACGAGACACGTACCAAGAAGATTGTCTTGGTCGGTATGACGATGAGACGAGACACGTACCGGGAAGATTGCGAGATACGGACCTGCTAACTGCTAACTACCCCGATGCCCCGTAGGGGCGTGGTGGCACGCTGTGCCACCATCTTGGTAGGCCACGGCAAAGAGACCGTAGGTCTCGCAGCCGTGGGATAAGGTCGCGCCCCTATTCTCTCTTCCGACCCCGCCCACTGGCGGGGTCGTATCTAAATAGCCCCCGTCGCCGAAGGCGACGGGGGCTTCCGCGTCCCCCTCTCCTCCCTCTCCACCACCCCCCCCACCCCCGGGGGCGCATATTATTATTAGGGAT
>JASBZK010000038.1 GCA_029983505.1 Porphyromonas sp. | reverse complement strand
ACGAAGTAAAGCTAACGCTTTCCCTCGACTTCTCACCAACACTTTTGACCTATACGCAAAAGTTTGCACGTACCGAGGCGATTGTCTCGGTACGTGCAAACTTTTTTTCTCGGTCGGTATCTCACGTTCTTGAGATACAGACCGAGAAGAGTCCGCAGAGAGTAGTCCGCAGCCCCGCCCTACAAAAATATGACGTCACTCCGTGTGAAATATGACGTCACATTTGGCGGAATATGACAACTAATTTTTCAGCCTTTCCAAAACTTTCTCCGATAGGGCTCTCGCAGCCACCCGAATCGATTGGGGTCGGAAGGGCTTACTCGGGGTCTTTCTTTGGTTTGGAGCGGGGGTGGGCTTGGTAGTTCTTACGGAGCTCTTCGAATGTGGTGTGGGTGTAGATGGACGTGGTGGACACGCTTTCGTGCCCCAGTAGCTCTTTGACGCTCATCAGGTCTGCTCCGTCATTGAGGAGCGCGGTGGCGAAGCTGTGGCGGAGGATGTGTGGGCTCTTGTGGGAGTATTGGTCGAGTGGGGCGAGGGCCTCCTTCACTATGCGGTACAGCGTGGAGTGTGCCATAGGACGCCCTTTCTCCGAGAGGAGGAAGCGCCCGGAGTCTTCGCCTTTCGGCGTGCGTACGTCTGCCAAGTAATGTGCGATTTTCTCTTTGAGGAAAGGACCGATGGGGATGATCCGTTCTTTGTCCCCTTTACCCCGCACTTTTATCCTCAGACCGAGGAGATCGAGCGCTTCGAGCCTGAGGTCGCAGACCTCTTGGGAGCGCATCCCGGTTTGGAAAAGGAGATCGGTGACAAAGGCGAGGAACCAGAGGTGGGTCTGATCCTCCGCGCGGTCGGCATCTCGGGCATCCCGATAGATTTCGTCGATACGGGCAGAAAGCGCCCGTGCGTTGACGAACGAGGGCAGCTCTTTCCCTGCCTTCGGAGCTTGGACGGCGTGAAAGGGATTCAGCTCCACTTCGCCCCGCTTGAGCAGGTAGGTGTAAAAAGAGCGGAGCGCGGAGAGACGTCTCCGGACGGACCGGGGCGTGTCTCCGTGCTCCATAAATTTGAGGACGGATTTGCGGGCGGTGCGGTTGTCGACGCTTCGGACCAAGTCCTCTATCTCCGCCTCTTTCGCATCGGGGCTGAGCCCTTCGAGCAGGAGCCAGAGGCGGAGGTCGTCGAGGTAAGAGCCCACGGTGCGCGGGCTGTGTCCTTTCTCCAGCCTCAGGTAAGACTCGTACTGGGCGAGCCAACCGCCTTTTCCCATCTTAATGCGCGATCAAAAAGCCCCTTTGGGGTCTTCGCCGTATTTGTTTCGTCCTACGTCGCCCTTCTTGACCATCAGAACCAGGAACCAGATACTGATGACCAAAAGGATGGCAAGAGAGACCCAAATGGGCCACTCCACAAGCTCGTTCCCGTCCATTGTGGCTTTTATGGCGCTGAGAGAGAGAACCGTGGCTGCGCATATAATCACAATATAATAGACGAGAAGCCACCACCCCGATTTGCCGGTATCGTGGAGACGGCGCACCGTGACTGCGAGCTGCGGGATAAAGAGACCTAAGCCGTAAAGCATGAGGAGACCGGTGAAGAACATCCCCATGCCGATATTCTTGGGCATCAGCTCGGGGGGCATACTCGGATCGGAGCCGATACCCGGAAGTCCGCCGCCCAAAAGGAAGCTGACGAGGTAGATGACGGCTTTGATGATGAGCAGCCATAGGTAAAACATCCAATACTCCTTCCGGCGCGCACGCCCTTTGAAGTCGAAGTACTGACGGAGACACTTAATGAACCATTTCATAATAAAGCGTGTAAAATTGGTTAGGTGAAATATAGTGGTTTGTCTGGAAAGGTCTGAAGTGCGTGTCCGCTTCTCAGATCTCGTCGTAGAAGTCGTAAAGGAAATCGTTGTAGGGGAAGCGCTGCACGTGGATCTCCTTGACACGGTCGTAGAGAAGGTCTCTGAGCTCCTCCACGCCGTCGCCTCTCACTGCGCTGATGAAACGGACGTCGAGGTCTTTTTGGTGCGCCATCCAAGTCTGTTTGAGGTCGTCCAAGGAGATGTTTTCTTTCTGCACCGGGGTGAGGTCGTCTTCGTCTTTGGGTACGTAAGAGAAGGCGTCCACCTTATTGAAGACGAGGATGGTCGGTTTTTGCTCTCCGTCCAGTATCTCGGCGAGCGTCTCATTGACCACTTTGATTTGATCCTCAAACGCAGGGTGGGAGACGTCCACGACGTGAACGAGGAGGTCTGCTTCCCGTACTTCGTCGAGTGTGGACTTGAAGGACTCGATGAGCTGCGTGGGGAGCTTGCGGATGAAGCCCACGGTGTCGGAGAGGAGGAAAGGCAGGTTTTTGACGACGACTTTGCGGACTGTGGTGTCGAGCGTGGCAAAGAGTTTGTTCTCGGCAAAGACGTCGCTCTTGGAGAGGAGGTTCATGATCGTGGACTTGCCGACGTTCGTGTAGCCGACGAGGGCGACGCGCACCATCTTGCCGCGGTTTTTCCTCTGGGTGTTCTTTTGCTTATCGATGTCTTTGAGATCCTCCTTGAGCTTGGCGATTTTGGCGAGGATGATACGGCGGTCGGTCTCGAGCTGTGTCTCGCCCGGTCCGCGCATATTCGTGCCACCCCCGCGCTGCCGGTCGAGGTGGGTCCATAGGCGCGTCAATCGGGGTAGGAGGTATTGGTACTGAGCGAGCTCGACTTGGGTCTTGGCATGCGAGGTTCGTGCACGGGAAGCGAAGATGTCGAGGATGAGGGAGGTGCGGTCCATCACGGGGACGCCGAGTGCCTTCTCTACGTTGCGGAGCTGGTTGGGTGAGAGTTCGTCGTCGAAGAGGACGAGGCCGATGCCCTCTTCCTCTGCCTTGGCGGCGATTTCTTCGAGCTTACCTTTGCCGAGGTAGGAGGTGGAGTTCGGGTGATCGAGCTTTTGGGTAAAAGAGCGAACCGCCTCTATGCCGTCGGTTTCGGCGAGAAAAGCCAGTTCGTCCAAGTACTCCTGTACTTGGTTCTCGGACTGCTCGGGGGTGATGACGCCGACGAGGTAGGCTTTGTCGCCAAGCGTGGCGGTATTTATAAATTCATTCATTCGTTGACTGTGTCGTTGTTTTTTATGGGCATACGGTTCCGATCCGGTACGGGCATAGACGTTCTCGCCGGTCTGTACCCTGCTCTATCGCGGGTACGTGCGGGGAGATCTTTTCGGTACGTACCGGGTTTGGAGCCTGTTTCGGTGTATTTGGAAAGAGCATACGTCATACCTTACTTTTTTGCCGAAAGACTTTTTGCATCCGAACCCCTTGGCTGCTCTACACCGCTCTCCCGCAGCTGGTCCGCACGACTCTTACTCTTCGTGACCATATAGACTCCGAGGATGACGAGGGTGGCTGCCAAGCCTTTTGCCCAGTTCCATTCTTCCAAGCCCCACAGCAGCGCCAGTGTCGTGGCGATGACGGGGTTGAAGTAATTGTAGATGGAGACCACAGTGGGACGGAGCCTTTTCTGCCCTATGGGGAGGAGGAAATAGGCAACGAAAGTGGCGAAAAAGACGACAAAAGCGAGGGCGCCAATCGTCTTATCCGACAGCGTGCTCCAAGGGGTCCGGATGACGTCACCGAGGGCAAAAGGCGCCACGAGGATGAGCGTAAAAAGGAACATCCACCGCATCAAGACCCAAGGCTCGTATTTGTCGATGAGGTCACGGTAGACGGTGAGGTAAATGCAGTAGCTCAGAGTGGCAATGAGCGCCACGAGGTCACCCCAAAAGGTCCCGCCCCCAAGCCCCTCACCTCCGGTGCGGACAAAGAGTAGCGTGAGGACCCCGAGGGCTCCGAAAGCCACACCGCCCGCTTTCAGAAGGGAGATAGGTTCGCGGAGGACGAAGAAGGCAAGAACAATCGTAAAGACAGGCCCCAGGGAAGCCATCAGGGACTGATGTATGGGCGTGGTAAGGGACATCGCGATAGCGAACCCGCCTTGGTTGAGAAGCACCCCGAAGAGGGCGGCCATAAAGAGCCGTCCGAGGTCTTTTCTTTCGACCTTGGTCCGGGGCAAGAAAAAGGAGACGCACCAGAAGAGAATCGTTGCGACAGAGAAGCGGGCAAACATGTGAGTGCCCGGAGTCAGCTCGCCTCCCGATCCCACGAGAATCGCGGAGAGGGGCCCGTTCAGCCCGAAAATCAGCGCTGTGGCGAGCATCGCCAAGTGTCCGCCGAACTTATCCTTGCTGTACTGTATCATCGCGTTTCGTCTTTGGAGTCCGGGGCGTAAAGGGAGGGGCTTTCCAGCTGCCCGAAGTCTATGGCAAGCCCCTCTTTGGCACGCAGCGTCTTCGGGAAGATCTCCAAGGCTTCCCCCCGCAGCCCTTCGATCTCCGCTTCGGTTTTGTACCTGGAGGAGAAGTGTCCGATAAGGAGAGCGCCGACTTCCGCTCTTCGAGCCATTTCGGCGGCTTCGCGGGCTGTCGAATGCCCGCGCTTGTGGGCTTTGCCCCGCTCTGCCTCCATATAGGTCGCTTCGTGGTAGAGTAGGGAGACGCCTTTGATATGGGGGGTGATTTTGGGCAAGAACGAGGTGTCGGAGCAAAAAGCAAAGGAGTAGGGCGGGCGATTGGGCTTGGTGAGACGGGCGTTCGGGACGACCGTGCCGTCTTCGAGGGTGATGTCTTCGCCGGCTTTGATGCGTCCGAAATACGCTACGGGGATGTCGTAGAAGTCGGCCATAGACCGATCCAAGTGGGGCAAAAGCGGAGTCTCGTCGAAGCGGTACCCCACGCACGGGACGTCTCTGTGCCGGAGCGCGAAGGCGGTGACCCTTATGGACTTGTCGCGGTACACTTCCACCGGCTCTTCGGAGTGTGAGGGGTCGATGTCGTGCCCGATGATATTAGAAGCCGCCTCTTCGCTGCAAAAGTAGAGGACAACCCTGCGGATGAAGTCCTCCGTGCCGACGGGGCCGTAGATGTGGTAGGGATGCGAGAAACCGACGAGCGAGAGTGTGCTCATCAGTCCCGGCAGTCCCAGAGCGTGGTCCCCGTGGAGATGGGTGAGGAAGATCCTGTGGAGGTCGGCCACCGGTACTCGGTACCTCATCAGTTGGGTCTGAATCCCTTCGCCGCAGTCTATCAGGAACGTCTTACCGCGCAGCCTGAGGACACACGAAGAGGGGTAGCGGTTCACGAGTGGTCGGGCAGAACCGCATCCCAGGACTTGGAGGTACATTTTGTCGCTATTGAATTCCATTCTCTCCGGTCTACTTCTCCATCAGCGCATCGAGTTTGTCCCTAAGGTCTGTGAGTTTTCCCCTTAGGGAGAGGAGCCGGTCTCTGATCTCGAGCTCGGCATCCAGTTCGGGTCTTTCGAGGACTCTATTGACCCCTTTCATGGTCAGCCCCTTTCGCTCCACAAGGTAGTATATTTTCTCGATGAGCAGAAGGTCGTCTTTGCCGTACCACCTTGCGCCGCTTGTGGGAAACCTTTTCGGAGAGAGCTTGGTCTCCTGCTCCCAGTATCTCAGGGTGTACTCTTCCACACCGAAGAGCTCCGCCACTTCGCTGATGGAGAGGCGGGGCTTGGGGAGTTTGTCCCAGTCGTGCGTGCGCCAAGGGGCGCGGTTGAGATCCGGACTGTCTGCCATTCTTTTGCCAATCAGAGACTGTATGAGGAAATAAGGTCCCTTAAAGTGAAATAAAAGTGTAGTCTCGATGAACCCTCCTTCCTCTCATAGAGCCCCTTGTTTCAGTCCGAGATACCAAGCTTGGTGAGGGGATCCGTTTCCGGGGACGGCTCGGGCTTCAAGTTTCATCTTTTCCTTAGAAAGGGCGGGGGTCATTCGACGAATCTTTTGTCGAGGTTCCCGGCATCGGGCATCACCTGCTTGAGCTTCGGTTCGTCGCCTTTGCGGCAGATGATGAGGATATTGTCTTTTTCCACCACCAACATATCGGAGACGCCTTGGAGGACGACGAGGTGATCGTCGCGGTCCGTGAAAACGAGATTGTGCGTGCTGTCGTTGAAGATCGTTTTGGCTTCGCCGACGATGGCGTTGTGACGCTTGTCGTGTTTGATGATCTTGTCGATGGACGTCCAGCTGCCGAGGTCGGTCCACCCGAAGTCGCACAAAAGCATCTTTACGCCCTGTGCCTTCTCCATCACGGCATAGTCGAAAGAGGTGCTCGGCAGATAGGGGAAGATTTCCTCCAAAAACGGCATCTCCTCTTCCGTCCCCCAGACTTCGGGCTTCTTGTAGAGCAATTCCGTAAGCTCGGGGAAGTACCTGCCGATCACTTCCGTGAAATGGGTCGCCCGTGCGATGAAGAACCCTGCGTTCCAAAAGAACTCTCCGCTCTCCACGAGGACTTTGGCCATACTGCGGTCGGGCTTTTCCGTGAAGGCCTTGACACCGTAACACCGACCGGCCTCAAGCTCTGCGCCCGGGTGCTCGGGGTCCACCGCCTGGATATAGCCGTAGCCCGGCTCGATGTAGGCGGGTTTGATCCCCAGGGTCAGGATGATGTTTTCTTCGGAAGCCTTTCCGGTGGCGATGTCTATGCTCTTGGCAAACTCTTTCTCTTTGATGATGAGGTGGTCACAGGGAGCAAAAGTAATGACTGCTTCCGGGTCGGAGGCTTCGATGTGCTTAGATGCGAAGGCGATCGAGGCAGCAGTATTCCGTTGAAGGGGTTCCAGGAGAAGACACTCTTCCGGAAGACCGGGCAGCTGCTCGAGGGCGAGGTCGGCGTAGAGCTTATTCGTAACGACGAAGATGTGCCTGTCGTCATAGCTTTTGAGAAACCTCCGGTAGGTCATCTGCAGGAGGGTAATGCCGGTGCCGAGGACGTCCAAGAACTGTTTGGGACGGTTTTTCCGGCTGAAAGGCCACAGCCGGCTTCCGATACCGCCGGCAAGGATTACGCAGTAGCTGTGTGGGGCGCTCATACTATGTGTCAGTTCGGAGTTCGGATTTCGGGGTAAGGAGTCTGGGGGAGACGGCGGTCAGAAGTTCCACTTCAAGGCAAGCGTCGGCATCGCGAGGAAACGTTTGGGCATAAAGACATTGTAGTACATCCGCCCCTCTACGCCGACGGAGAGGTCAAGGGCATCGCTGACCCCGGCGAATTGGTTGATGTTGAGCCAAAACTGGGGTTCGGCTTGAAACGCGATTGCCATCTCTTCATTGTCCGTCTGCGTCGTATAGGCGTTCACGTACCCGATGAGGGTCCAGAGGCGGTTCCAGCTGGTCCACTGCCAGTAGCCGGAGAGCTGCAAACCGTGGGGCTTAGCCGCATTTTGGTTGTAGCGGTAACCGGCGACGAAGTTTAGTTTGAGGTCTTTCGCGCTATTGGTGTAGACGTAATCCAGTCCCGCCACGTAGGCATTTTCCACGCGGGGACGGTCTGCCACTCTGGTGAGTCCTCCACGGTATTCGCCGTGTAGGGCGATGGGCGCGTCCCAAAACTTCAAGTCGCGAGCCAAGACCCATCTCGTATCCGCGATGCCCTGCTGTCCGAGATCCGCGTCCACGTGGACGAGTGTCTCGCCGTAGCGGTCCGTGCCGAAATGCTCGGAGGTGAGGGATGGTCCGTAGAAAATGGGATCCGCTTTGTAGATCTCTTTGCCGAAGTTGTAATGAAATTGGAGGTTCGTGCTTTTGAACTGCTGCGCTCCGGCTTCCGGAGAGAGCAGGAAGCCGGCAACACTGACGAGCATCAGCGTAAGGAGCGCGAAGGGAGGTCTGGTCATAGGTCTTGCTAACGGGTGTAGACAAACATAAAAGCACAGGGAGATCAGTTAAGCCCCCTGCCATATACAAAGGTAGCTTTTTCCGCTCTATTTTCCGAATGTGCCCCGAGCCTTGCGCTGCGACAGTGCCGCAAGAAGACGCGAAGTGAGGGGCGTGACACGGGATGTGTGAGGTAAAGGAAAAATTGGTACCTTTGCGGAACACAAACGATATGGGGTTGAGTAGCTCAACTGGATAGAGCAACAGTCTTCTAAACTGTAGGTTCTGGGTTCGATTCCCAGCTCAATCACGACGGGGCAAGACCTCCGAACCCTAAGCGAATCGCGAATGCAACCCTTGGAAAAGGTGCATCCGCGATTCGTCTTTTTTACTCCTCACGCTCTCTGACGGAGAGGGCGCGGATGGCGGACTTCATCGCTTCGCGTGCCTTGCCGTCCGTCTCTACTCGAAGGGCGGCTCTGAGGTCGCTTTCGTACATCTTGAAGAGTCCTCTCCCGAGGTGCTCTGCAGTGCGCGTCCTGACCGCTGCAGAGGTGTGGTAGAGAAGCCCCTGTATCCATCTTTTCGCACTCCACGAGTTGAGTGCCATAAGACTGTCGAGAGCCTCGGTTACTTTCTCTTCCGATCCGTACAAAAGGGTGTCGTAGGCTCCTTCTTCGTAGTCCCGGCGCGCCCGATCCATCAGGATTTCTCGGGAGAAAAGGTCGGGACGGACAAATTTCTTCGGAAGGCGGCTGTCTGCCCGGATGGGAGAGACGGCGTGCACCATACGGGTGATCATCCACTGCATCCCCGGTGTGGCTTCGGGGTGACCTATGACCGCCAGCACTTTCCCTTTTCCGTAGTCGTTGAGATAAAGGAACGGCTTGCCGTTCGTGACCCTTGAGGGTACATTTTCCTCCACCGCCACGTCACTCTCCATCACGGCAAGAGTGTCAAACGGCTTTGCGGATGGGGTCTCGGTCGGTAGGATTACGGGTCCCTCGTAGTACATTAGGAAAAGGGTATCGCGGTCGGAGACTTCGGGAAAAAGTGCTTTTCCGGACGGAGTGAGGGTCGCTTTTGCGATCCCTCGACCGCGGTGATCGTGCTCGATGTCCACAGCCTTGGCACTCGAAAGGGCAAGGCAGGCGTACTCGGGGGTATCGCTTAGGAGATAAGCCCCCGCACAGATGCCCACGACACCGCCGCCGTTTCGGACAAACTCCTTGACCTTAAGGGCGTTAAGTCCGCCGAGATTGAGATACTCCGTGGAGCCGCCACCCCCGGGGAATACAAGGACGTCCGTCTTTTCGAGCGCACCCGAAGCGATTTCTTTGGACCAAATCTTTCGGACTTCGAGGGCGGGATCCATACGGAGCGCTGCTTCGGTCTCCATAACGCAGGTCTCCGCACCGCCGTGACCGGCGAAAAGTGCGACGCGGATCTTGCCGCTTTGGGCTTCCGCGTACCAAGAAGCGGTGCCGAGAAGCAAAAGGAGGGTAAGGAGGATTTCTTTCATAACGACAAAGGAAGAAAAAGTGTGGTACAGACCAAAATAAATTTCTATCACAGACCCGGATAAACTCGCAACACAGACTGGGACTCTCTCCTTGGTCTGTATGAAGTTAATCCGGTGAGGAGCCCTTTTGTGGGTGACTTTACCATACAAAGGTCTCAAATTTCCCCGATATAAAAAATGCCCCGTCTCCGAAACTTGGAGAGCGAGGCATTATGAGGGTCAGAATCTTGTGTGGGGTCAGTCGTCGTAGCGGTCAAACTTCGCCCTCTGCTCCCGAGTAAAGGTCTCAAGATCTCTTTCGCTCGGGCGGAACGAAGTGTCGGACTCCATCGCTTTGGCCAGCTTAAGCCCTTCGCCTGTGAGGTTCTTGGGGATGTGGACTTGGACGGAAATAAGTTCGTCACCGCGTCCCACGCCACGTGTGGACGGCAGTCCTTTATTGCGTAAGCGGAGGATTTTTCCCGGCTGCGTGCCCGGGTCTATCGTGAGGCGGACTTTTCCCTCAAGCGTGGGGACTTCCACTTTCCCGCCCAAGATCACGGTAGAGACGGGAAGTAGGAGCGGGTAGATGATGTCCTGGTCGTTGCGGATGAAGCGGGGGTCTTTTTCTTCCTCGAAGAGTACGAGGAGATCACCGTTCGGAGCTCCGTTTTCGCCCGCATTACCCTTGTCGCGAACCGTGAGCTGCATCCCCTCGGCGACACCTGCCGGCACGTGAAACGTAATCTGCTCTTCCCCTTTTTCGAGTCCGCTGCCGCCGCAGATCCTGCACTTATTCTTGATGACTTTGCCGGAGCCGCCGCACGTAGGGCAGACGGTCTGGGTCTGCATCCGACCGAAGATGCTCTCCTGGGTGCGGATGACGGTGCCGGATCCGTGGCAGGTGGGGCAGGTCTCGGGCGAAGAGCCGGACTCTGCTCCCGTGCCACCACAGTGACGACACCGGATGTCTTTGCGGACTTTCACGGTCTTGTCCACTCCTTTGAGTATGTCTTGGAGGGAGACCTTCACGCGGATGCGGAGATTGCTTCCCCTCTGCGCATATCCGCCGGAGGATCCGCCAAAACCGCCGAAGCCACCGAATCCTCCAAAGCCGCCGAATACGTCGCCGAACTGACGGAAGATGTCGTCCATCGTCATGCCGCCTCCGCCGAAGCCGCCTCCGCCCATATTCGGATCCACGCCGGCGTGTCCGAACTGGTCGTACCGCGCCTTCTTGTCCGGATCGGAGAGTACATTGTAGGCCTCTGCTGCTTCTTTGAACTTCTCCTCCGCAACCTTGTCGCCCGGATTTTTGTCCGGGTGATACTTCAGCGCCGTCTTGCGGTAGGCTTTTTTTATTTCTTCGGGTGTGGCGCTTTTCGTAACGCCGAGCACCTCGTAATAATCTCTCTTTTCTGCCATCTTTGACTCCTTATTCTGTCTCTCGAATGATTCTCCCCCTATGTGTGCCGAAAAATTTCGGTCTGTACCAAAAATTACGCCCGGTCTGTGTCTCCGACCGATTTAGGTCCGTATCTCGATATGCGCTCGGTACGGGTCTCTTTTCTTTCAACGCTTGACTTATCGCCGCAACACCGTCACTGACCTACCACCACTTTGGGGTGGCGGATGACTTTGTCGGAAAGGGTGTAGCCCTTCTGGACACAGTCGATGACTTTGCCCTTCTTGTCCGGATCGGGAGCCGGCACCATGGCGATGGCTTCGTGTGCGTCTGCATCAAAGGGCTCTCCGATGACACTCATCTCTTTGACCCCCTGACCGCGGAGCTTGGCAATCATCTTGTCCCTAATGAGCTCGATGCCGCGACGTGTCTCCGCATTTCCCTCATCTTCGGAGGGGAGGCTTTCGAGCGCCCTGTCGAAGTCGTCGAGGACTTCGAGGAAATCGACGACTACTTTCTCGGCGGCATACTTGAGGAGGTCGCTCTTCTCTTTGAGGGTGCGTTTGCGGTAATTGTCATACTCTGCCCTCAGACGCAAGTGGGCGTCTTCGAGCTCGGAAAGTCGTTGGATGAGGAGCGCTTCCGTGTCTTCCTCCTCTTCTCCCTCCGCGTCGGGTGCGGGCTCCCTGACGTCCTCTGTCTTGGTGTCTTCTGCTTTTTCTTCGGTCTCTGCTGCTGCTTCGTTTTCGATGTCCCGGTCCTCGCCGGACAGGTGTTTGTCTTTTTCTACCATTATATGTTGCTCTATTCTTTCATTAGACTTACTACTCCTCTCCTGCAAAAACAATTCCAAACTCGGGTTAGTTCTTGCCCGTGTGTCCAAACCCGCCTGTGCCGCGTTCCGTCTCCGTGAGCGACGTGACGGAGACTATGTCGGCTTGCGCAAAAGAGGCGATCACCATCTGGGCGATGCGTTCGCCGCTCCGGATCTCGAAAGGAGTGTCCGAGAGATTGACGAGGAGGACACAGACCTCCCCGCGGTAGTCGGCGTCGATGGTGCCGGGGCTGTTGATGACCGTGATGCCGTGCTTGATGGCGAGGCCGCTGCGGGGCCTCACTTGCGCTTCGTACCCTTCGGGCAGTTCCATAAAAAGCCCCGTGGGGATCATCTTTCTCTCTAAGGGCTTGAGCGTGACGGCTCCTTCGGGCAGATAAGCCCTGAGGTCAAGACCCGCAGAGAGGGGGGTTGCGTAAGCGGGCATAGGGTTATCGCTCCTATTGATGAGTTTAAGGGGTACCTGCTTGGATGTAGGCATAATGCGGGGAGGGTGTCTGTTAGTAATGGAGCGTATTGTCCCGTATCGCCCGGCGTGCCCGGGACATCAGCTTGGAGAGATTGTCCGGAGATAGGTACACTTTGATGGGGAGATACCAGATGCGTTTCCTGACCTCTTCGGGCAGCCAGGTCTCCCACTTGAGTAGGCGGACGGAGTCTTTTTCGGTGGTGAGGAGTTGGAGCTTCGGATTCTTGGAGAGCTCGCTTGAGATGCGCTCGAGGTCTTTTTCCACAAAGGCGTGGTGATCGGGGTAGAGGATCGCTTCGCTTGCCTTAGGGAAGCTGCTCCTTATTTTGTCCAAAAACGGCTTCGGATCCGCTATGCCCGCAAGTGGCAGCACTTCCGACGAGGAGAGTAGCGAGCGATCCGGAGTGGGCGTCTTGGCGAAAAGCAGCTCGGGGCGGGCGTAGATGACCCGGCTGAAATAGACCTCCTGGTAGTCGAGGAGCTCGAGGTTCAGGATGGTCGTCTTGACGGCGAATGCAGTGAGGTCTTTGGGGGTACGCGTGACGATGACGCTGTCTGCACGGCGGTGTCCGGACGCCGGCTCCCGAAGCGTCCCATAGGGGAGGAGGGAGTCTTCGTAGTAGGGCTTGTCGAACGGGGTAAGGAGGATGGAGAATGTCGGCGTGATGTAGCGGTGCTGGAACCCGTCGTCCATAATCACCACGTCCGGTCTCAGATCATCGGGCATCGCCTCCATCGCGGTGAGTGCCCTCCGTCTGTCTCCGTCGACGTAGAGCATCACGTCGGGAAACTTCCGAAAGATCTGGTACGGCTCATCCCCTATCGTGTCGGGTGTATCTTTGGCGGAGGCGATGATGGGCTGCTTGGTCTTGCGCCCGTAGCCGCGGGTGAGGACGGCGACCCGGTACTCTTTCCGCAAAAGCTCGACAAGAAGCTCCACATGAGGGGTCTTCCCCGTCCCTCCGGCACTCAGATTGCCGACGCAGATGGTCGGGATGGAGCTGCAGGACGAGCTCAGCATCTTGGTGTCAAAAGCAAAGTTCCTCAACCGGGTGCCTATGCCGTAGAAAAAAGCCGGCACCCGGAGGAGAAAATTCTTTTGCTTTTTGTCGCTCACTTAATCAATCTGTCTGCAGTGTCCGAGTGTGATCTGATAGGTGGCTGAGGCGGGGTACGTACCAAACTTTTCTTTTAGGTCCGAGTGAAACCGGAAGCCCGGTCAGACCCGGGAGTTCGTCTCGGTACGACCAAAAATTCCCGCCTGTCAGAGGGGCGATGGGACATCCATCCTAACTGCATCAAGACGCTCTAAGGGGACGGCCATAATGCCACTACGGGTACGGAGCTCGTACTCGATGCGTTCGCGGACAAAGACTTCGGGGTCTTTGCCGGAGATCATGGCACGGACGGACATACCCATACCGAAGAGGTTCTTGAATTCGTCAAAGAAGTCCTTCGTCTGCGTGACGTCCCTCACCGTGTACTCGTCAAGCTCTGCAAGGCGGGCCGCTTCGGTGACGGCATCGCCGAGACCGCCGATCTTGTCCACGAGTTTGCGTTCAAGGGCATCTTTCCCGAGCCATACCCTGCCCTGACCGACGGAGTCGACCATGGCTTTGGTGATGCCTCTGCCCTCGGAGACACGGGTGATGAAGGTGTCATAGCCTTTGTTGATGTAATTCTGAAGGATGACTTTTTCACTATCCGTCAGGGGGCGCATAGGTGAGCCGAAGTCGGCATATTCTGCCGTTTTTACCGTTTCGGATGTGAGCGCGAGCTTCTTGACCAATCCGGAAGCCTCGGGGATGATGCCGAAGATGCCGATGGAACCGGTGAGGGTGTAGGGCTCTGCCAATATCTTGCTGGCGTTGGAGGAGATGTAGTAGCCTCCGGACGCGGCCACATTGCCCATAGATACGACCACTGGCTTAACCGCTTTGAGCGCCACCACTTCTCTATTGATGAGTTCGGACATACGGGCGGATCCGCCACCTGAGTTCACGCGAAGGACGACTGCTTTTACGTCTTCGTCATCGATGAGGTTGTGCAGTTCTTCTGCGATGCGGTAGTCGATTTGGGCGGTATTGGGTGCAAAGGGGTTGTCCTTACCGGGTTCCATATCCACGATGTTGCCTTCGGCGTAGACAATGGCTATCTGGTTATCGGAGTTTCCTTCTTCATACAGGGGCAGAACATCACCGACCCTCACGTAATTGATTTCCTCGTCAGGATCTCCGTAGATCTCGGAGGCGAGAACCTTTTCGATGTCGGTACGGTACACAAGCGAATCCGCGAGTCCGCATTCGACGGCTTTGGTGGTCTTACTCAGAAAGAATGCACTGTCCGCAAACGCCTGAATTGACTCGACGGAGACGCCTCGTGAGGCTGCGATTTCCTCTTTGGTGCCGTCCCAGAGTCCGTCAAGGTAAGTCCGGATCTGATAGCGGTTCTCAGCACTGAGGTCGTCACGCGTATAGGGTTCTACGGCTCCTTTAAAAGTCCCCACCTTGAAGATTTGATTGCGGATGCCTATTTTTTCCAAGAATCCTTTTTTGAAAAGAACGGTGGAGGAGAGACCGTAGATGCCGAAGACCGTTTCGGGATTTGCATAGATTTTGTCGGCGACGGAACTGAGGTAGTAGTTGCCGTAGAGATACGCGAGGTCGGAGTAGGCATAAATGGGCTTGCCCACATTCAGGAGTGCATCGCGGATTTCTTTTGCACTTGCGAAACCGAACGAGGCTTTATCGAGACGCAGAACCACTGCGGAAATGTCCGGATCGGTCTTTGCTACTTCCAGAGCCTTCAAGACCTCTGGGAGCGTGTAGTTTTTTTCTTCTGAATCCCCGAAGCTGTAAAACTCGGAGTAGTCCACGACTTTCTGGTCATTGAGGTCGCCTTGGAGGTCGAGGAGAAGGACGCTGCCTTCTTCCACTGTGGCAGTCTTGTCGCCACTACGCGAAAACGAGCTTGTGAGACTGCTCACCGCGCTACCCAAGACGGAGAAGAAGATGATCATAGTGACGACGCTCGCGATGATGACGCCGAGGCATGATCCGAAGACGATTTTGAGGAAATCTTTCATAGGGGTATCTTGCTCTGTTCTTTCAGATATTTGTTGTCTTAATGTCCCGTGCCGTAATTGGCTCTCGAAATAGTCCGAAATAAACTATCACACCCAAAGGTACTCAAAAAAAGCTAATTACAGGATGTTTCGGACAAAATAATGACGAATGGGCTTCCCGAAGTGTCCCTCAGTGACTTTCAGCCGGGAGTAGGACGTCGTTTTCGGTCCGTATCTCGCTCCTCTCCCGCCCCGTACCATTTACTTTTTTCGGTCCGTGTCTCGCTCCTCTCCCGGCCCGTACCTCTCTTGTATTCATTATTCTATTGTGTGACTCTTTTACTGAATCGAGGGTTCTCAAAATTGTTTGGGAGATAGATATTCTTTTGGTATCTTTGCAGTCCCGAGCGTTATGTCCCGACTTAATGGAGTGAGAATAAGCGCGAAAGGAACAATACAGAAACATAAGAACTAAAGAGTTTTTTATTTTTAGAGAATGCCAACGATTCAACAATTAGTCCGTAAAGGTCGCGAAACCCTTACCGAGAAAGGCAAGAGTCCGGCGCTTGATGCCAGCCCGCAACGTCGCGGCGTTTGTGTGCGCGTGTACACAACGACCCCCAAGAAGCCTAACTCTGCTATGCGTAAGGTGGCTCGTGTGCGTCTGACGAACGGCAAGGAAGTGAACGCGTACATTCCCGGTGAAGGTCATAACCTCCAAGAGCACTCTATCGTACTCGTGCGCGGAGGTCGTGTGAAAGACCTCCCCGGTGTGCGTTACCACATCGTAAGAGGTGCGCTCGATACTTCCGGCGTCCAAGGTCGTACCCAGCGTCGCAGCAAGTATGGCGTGAAGCGTCCCAAGCCCGGTCAGGCAGCAGCTGCCGCTAAGGGT
The DNA here is from genome assembly GCA_029983505.1 of Porphyromonas sp. Taxonomy (GTDB): domain Bacteria; phylum Bacteroidota; class Bacteroidia; order Bacteroidales; family Porphyromonadaceae; genus Porphyromonas_A. Next base: position 806 of record JASBZK010000038.1, on the reverse strand, counting down.
AAGAAGAAGTAAAACCCTTGAATCTCCCACGTGGAGAGAAGGGTAGGCTCTCTTTTGTGAGGGCTTAAATCAAAAAGTACTGGCGACTGCAGACTATATTAAGTGTCTGCACAATCGGGGTCGAGGCTGACTAAGAACAGCGTGACGTCGCCAGAGTATCGGAATTCCGGCGGATTTCCATCATAATGAATCTCCGCCGTCGTCCACAACAGAAGGGCAGGATGCCCGGACGGGGTCGTTCGAGAGGACGGCGGGAAGGAAGAGAAGCAGTTCGGACAAACGGCGGGTCTCGCGCTTTTGCTTGACCGTGGTTCCATAGTCCGGTACACGAGGAGCGGGTGCATCCCGAGAGGGACACCCGGACACACTCCGCCTGTATATGTCGCGTCCGGTCTCTGCATCGAAGAGGGTTGCGACAAAAATTAATCAGAGTAAACATCCGTAGAAGCTGTCTGCTTTCATCTTTGTCCGCTCGAAGCGGAGGAGTAGCGCAGGTGCATCGTTGAGCGGGATAAGGGCCCCCAGGAGAGCATTTGCCGCGGCAGACCAACTTTTTAGAGAAAGAAAATGAGAAAAGCTAAACCAAGTAAGAGACAGATCCTTCCGGATCCTGTATTCGGCGACGTTAAGGTGACGAAGTTCGTCAACCACATGATGCTCGATGGCAAGAAGAACCTCTCTTTCGAGATCTTCTATAAGGCACTCGATATCGTCAAGAACAAACTCGCAAACGAAGAAAAGACACCCATCGAGATCTGGAAGCAGGCGCTCGACAATATCACTCCCCAAGTGGAAGTGAAGAGCAA
>JASBZK010000037.1 GCA_029983505.1 Porphyromonas sp. | reverse complement strand
GATGGGCGTACCCATCTCCTTCCTCGACAAATACTGCCCCGAGCAGTTCGAGATCGTCAATGCCAATGATTATAGATTATCTGATGATGTACCAATCAAACCCCACGGATTGATAAAAGACAAAGAAGCCGTTATAACGGTTAAAGACACAGATGATTTAGAGTTATTTAAGTCGAAAAATTTGGCAGATTCAAATAAAATAACGAGAGAGAGAAGAACAACCTATGCACGTCTCTGCATCAGACATCTTGCTTGCTCCGGGCGCTGATGGTTGGCACGTCAATGGGCAAAGGAAGTATGCACGTATCTTTATCCGCCACCTCTCCCCTGCAAAATAACCCGCTTCCACCGGGCTCACACCTTATTCGTTATTGTCGCCCGGGCAAAAAGCCGGTACCCTTCCCGGGGAGGGCTCTCTAAGCCTTTTTACGATTACATTATACCTTTCTACAGAAACGTATATACCTTTTGCCGAAAACGTATATACCTTTTCCCCGATTCCTTTTTTACCTGAAAGTTTAGACCATAGTGTTCCCCTCTCTCGGCAATTTCGTTGTTATTTTGGAGTATATTTGCGAGAGATTAATTAACTAAAAAGCCTCGATAGATAAGTTTATGAAAACCGAGTTACGCACCGATTGGACGGTGAGAGACATCTGCAAGGGTTTTGTCTTCAACGAGATTGAGGGCAAAGGTCTTTACGGGCTGGAAGGCAAGCTTACCATTCAGCCCGAGTATCAGCGTCACTACATTTATGGAGACGGGAAGAAGGATGTCGCAGTCATCGACTCCATCCTCCGGGGCTACCCGATTGGTTTGATTTACTTCAATCGGCGGACTTCGGACGGTCAGCTTGAAGTACTCGACGGTCAGCAACGGATTACGTCCATCGGACGCTTCGTGGCGGACAAATTTGCCATCAAAGATGACGGGGAGAATGTCCACTATTTCTCGGGATTACCGGAGGAAGAGCAGGAGCAGATTATGGATACGACGCTCCTCATCTACGTCTGCGAAGGTGAGGAGAAGGAGATCAAAGAGTGGTTCCGCACCATTAATATCGTCGGCGTACCCCTTAATGACCAGGAGCTGCTGAACGCCATCTACTCCGGTCCCTTCGTGACGCGGGCAAAGGAGGTTTTCAGCAACTCCCAAAACGCCGCCCTCCAGAAATGGAGCCACTACGTGCAGGGCGACGTCAAGAGGCAGGAAATTCTCGAGAGAGCCTTGCAGTGGATCTCTTCCGCCAAGGGGACGACCGTGGATGCCTATATGAGCCGGCACCGCAAAGAGGACGACATCCGCGAGATGGAGACCTACTTCACCTCCGTAATAGACTGGGTGTCGGGGCTGTTCCTCATGACGGACAAAGATATGTGCGGACTCGAGTGGGGCAGACTCTACGAGACCTACCACCGCAACCCCTACAGTCCCACCGACATCACGGCGCGCGTCAAAGAACTTCAGGCAGACGAGTACATCAGTAAGAAACGAAACATCTACGAATACGTCCTCGGCGGAGAAGAGAATACGACCCTCTTGGAAGTGCGTTTTTTCGAGCCCTCGGTCATCAAGACGGCGTATGCGCGCCAGACAAAAGAGGCAGAAGAAAAAGGAATCTCCAACTGCCCCCTCTGTGCACTCGGCAATAACGGCAATAAGACCCGCATCTACAAGCTCAAGGAGATGGACGCAGACCACGTCACGGCGTGGAGCAAAGGAGGCTCTACATCACTCGAAAACTGCGAGATGCTCTGCCGGAGCCACAACCGCGCCAAGGGGAACAGCTAAGTCCCCGCTTTATTCTGCCCTCCGGACTTGTGAGGGGGGTAACGCGGTATGCAAGTGAGGGAAAGAAAAGTTAGGTCACGACGAGGAGACGCAATCGGGTTCATTCCAAAGGTTTTACCGGCACCTCATCCTCCCGTAACTTCCCGCCACCCGTCCCCGGAGCTTGGTGGTGGCACTTTCCTTGGCGTATCTTTGCGGGGAACGGGACTCACGGACACGAGCCCTTTTGCAGAAAGTCTCGGATACAAGTCGCTTCGGGCATTCTGCAAAGTATCACGACTGCTCACCGGTGGCACTAACTGCTGACTATTTGGTATCTTTAGGAGCAAACCGTTTGAGAAATTAGTTTACAACCAATAAAAGATACCGAACAATGGAAGGAAGAGTACTGATCATCGGCGCCGGTGGCGTCGGTACCGTGGTGGCCAAAAAAGTAGCTATGAACCACGATGTCTTTACCGACATTACCCTAGCCAGCCGCAATAAAGCTAAGTGCGACGCCATCGCCGAAAAGATTAAGGAAGCCCCCATACGCACCCGCCAAGTCGACGCGGATAATGTGGACGAATTGGTCGCTCTTTTCAACGAAATAAAGCCCGAACTGGTCATCAACGTCGCGCTGCCCTACCAGGATCTCGCCATTATGGACGCCTGCCTTGAGTGCGGAGTCAATTACCTCGACACTGCCAACTACGAGCCCAGAGACGAGGCCAAATACCAGTACTCCTGGCAGTGGGCGTACCAAGACCGCTTTAAGGGAAAAGGGCTTACCGCGATTTTGGGCTGTGGCTTCGATCCGGGGGTCACGAGCGTCTTTACCGCCTATGCCGCAAAGCACCACTTCGACAAAATAACACACCTCGACATCGTTGACTGCAACGCCGGCGACCACCACAAGGCTTTCGCCACCAACTTTAACCCCGAGATCAACATCCGTGAGATCACCCAGAGAGGCAAGTATTGGGAAAACGGCGCTTGGCACGAGACCGATCCCCTCTCCGTGCACAAAGGTCTCACTTATCCCGAAGTGGGGGTTCGCGAGAGCTACTTGATGTACCACGAAGAGCTCGAGAGCCTCGTCAAAAACTACCCCACACTCCAAAGGGCACGCTTCTGGATGACCTTCGGTGAGGAATACCTGACCCACCTCCGCGTGATCCAGGACATCGGTATGGCGAGCATCGTCCCCATCAATTACAACGGGATGGAGATCGTGCCGATCCAATTCCTCAAAGCCGTGCTGCCCGACCCCAAAGAACTGGGCGAAAATTACACCGGACAGACCTCCATCGGGTGCCGGATACGGGGTATAAGGGACGGCAAAGAGCATACCTACTACATCTACAATAACACCTCGCACGAAGCCGCCTACAAGGAGACCGGCGCCCAAGGTGTGAGCTACACCACCGGCGTACCCGCTACGACAGGCGCCCTGATGTTCTTCAAAGGACTCTGGAAGGGTACAGGCGTCTTCAACGTCGAAGAGTTTGACCCGGATCCTTTCCTCTCCGAGCTCTCCAAGCAGGGGCTTCCCTATCACGAACTGCACGACATCGACCTCGAACTATGATTGCAATAGGAGACCGCATTCCCGACTACATCGGTGTAGACCAAGACGGCAACACCTACACCCGCGAAAGCCTCTCGGGGCAGAAAGTCATCCTTTACTTCTACCCCAAAGACCTCACCGGCGGATGTACGGCGGAAGCCTGCTCGCTCCGTGACGCTTGGGCAGACCTCAAGGCGAAAGGATGGACGGTTATCGGCGTGAGCAAAGACAGTGCGAAGAGCCACAACAAGTTTAGGGACACACACGACCTGCCCTTTCCGCTCATTGTCGACGACGAGATGAAGCTGCAGGAGGCTTTCGGCGTATGGGTGGAGAAGAAAATGTACGGACGCACCTATATGGGGACCCTTAGGTCTACTTTCCTCATCGACGAAGACGGCATCGTCCGCCACACAATGAGCGGCAAAGAGATCAAGACGAAGGATCACGCCGCCCAGCTCCTAAAGATCATCGAGACGCTCTGAAGCAGACGAAAATTCACCAACCCGACACACCAAAACACTATGGCTAAAGAATACGACGAAGAAGAATTGGACCTCGACCAAGAGCGAGACGAAGACGATTTTGCCCCCGGGGACGAGTCCGCATCAGACTCCAAAAAGGCCAAGAAGACGGCCGCAAAGGACGAGCCCAAGAAGCTCAGCACCTCCGAAGAGAAGCTCAAAGCCCTGAAGAGCGTGATGAGTAAGCTCGAGAAGACTTACGGCAAAGGCTCGATTATGAATATGGGCGACGACGACATCATCGAGCCCGTAGACGTGATCCCCACAGGCTCTATGCTCCTCGACCTCGCCCTCGGCGTAGGGGGCTACCCGAGAGGGCGCATCGTGGAGATCTACGGTCCGGAAGGGTCGGGGAAGACGACACTCGCGATACACGCCATGGCCGAGTGCCAAAAGACGGGCGGTCTCGCGGCCATAATCGACGCCGAAAACGCCTTCGACCGTTTCTATGCCGAGAACCTCGGCGTGGACCTCACCAAGCTCTGGATCTCCCAGCCCGACAACGGCGAGCAAGCGCTGATGATTGCCGAAGACCTCATTCGCTCCTCCGCTATGGATCTCGTCGTCATCGACTCGGTGGCCGCCCTCACCCCGAAGGGTGAAATCGACGGCGATATGGGAGAGAATAAGATCGGTCTGCAAGCCCGACTGATGAGCCAGGCACTGAGGAAGCTCGCTGCCGTCATCAATAAGACCAACACGACCTGCATCTTCATCAACCAGCTCCGCGAGAAGATCGGCGGCTACGGCACCGCCGAGACGACGACGGGCGGTAACGCGCTCAAGTACTACGCGTCCGTCCGTCTCGACATCCGCAAGGGCGAGAGAATCATGGACAGCGCAGGCACTCAGGTGGGCAATATGATTCGGGCCAAAGTGGTCAAGAACAAGGTAGCCCCGCCTTTCAAAAAAGCCGAGTTTGAGATCCTCTACGGTAAGGGTATCCAGCGCAACGGCGAGATACTCGACGCCGCCGAAGAGATGGACATCGTCCGCAAGAGCGGCTCGTGGTTTTCCTACGGCGACACCCGCCTCGGACAAGGTCGCGAAAAGGCCAAGACCGCACTCGAAGAGAATCCGGACCTCCTCGCAGAGATCGAGAAAAAGGTGGTCGAAGGTCTGAAGAACCGCATAAAATAATATACTTTAGAAATATAGGCGATATTGACCGCTTTGCTTTACGAAATACGTCCTAAAAACTGCTTTATAACAGGCAAAAAAATTTGGCAGTTCACCGGAAAAGTCTCAACTTTGTTATGTCGAAAAGCAATACGAAATCAATCTTTCTTGCCTAAATCTTTCTAATATATTTTTTGTGGAAAAATCTTACAGGAGCCGCTCGAGCAATCGTGCGGCTCCTGAGGTTTATAGGGGAAGAGCACTTTTTCGGGTCTTTCAATCTCTTTTCCTTTGCGCCGTCGTAAGAACACAGACCTACGGTCTGGAAGGCGTGCGGAGTACGGGTCGGGGGGAGCGGGGTACGGTACCCTGAGCCCAGCTCATACATACCGACAAGCCCTTCCCGGCTCGTACTCCGTTTATCCCCCTTCTGATACATTGCTCAGACAATTGTTCGGCGGGCAAATACAAAAGAGCTAAGCAAATGGAGAAAAATCTCTAAGTTTGCAAGTGTTGTTTAATATCACCCCTATAAAGAGAACTTATGAAAGGTATAGAAAAGCCATTGATGGAGTTGTTTAACACCAATTCCCGAGAGTTTGTGATTCCGCTCTATCAACGCAATTACAGCTGGCAACGCGCTCAGTGTCTACGCCTGTATAATGATATACTTGATGTCAAAAGGAAGAACCGCAAAACTTATTTCATAGGAAGCGTGGTCTCCAAACTGGCAGACGAGACCGGTGATGTCCTCCAAATCATTGACGGGCAACAGAGAATTACCACCATATCCATACTCCTGCTGGCTCTTTTGAACGTTAATGAGAGAGGTATTCTGACCAGTAGCAAAGAATATACGAGAGCAAGGATACAAGACACTTGGCTTACTGCCACCTACTCCTCAAGTGGTGGGCCTAAGTCCAAACTTAATCTTTTGAGAGAAGATAAGCAGGCTTACGACCGCTTGCTACAAGATCCTAATTTAGCTCCTGAGTATTCCCTTGTGACTCAAAACTATAAGTTTTTTGTGGAGCTTATAGAAGGCACCGTCCAAAAAGAAGGATACACCTTGGAGGACATCCATGATTGTATCGGTAAGCTTCTGATTGTGCACATAAGCATAGAAGCAGGAGACGATGCCCAGCTGATTTTTGAGAGCCTTAATTCCACCGGTCTGGATCTGACGGAAGCCGACAAGATCAGGAACTTCCTCTTGATGAATTTGTCACAAAAGGAGCAAAGTGCATTGTATACGAATTACTGGAACCCCATCGAACGGTATACGGATAGAGATGCATCGAACCTAATACGGGATTTCCTTACGATACAAACCCGGGAAGTATCCAACCAAAGACGGCTCTACGAAGAGTTTAAGGATTACTATTTGTCTATCCGAAAAAGTAACGAGGACGTACTCTCCCAATTAAAAACATACGCCGAGCTTTATGATAAGATCCGTCACAGCCTGATTGGGAAAGGGGATAAGCTGAACACGCTTCAGAGACAGTGGAACTATCTTCAGTCTACCGTATCGATGCCTTTCCTATTGGCGTATTACAATTATGCCAAAGACCAAGCCGTGACGGAAGAACAACAATGCGAGATGTTGTTAGTCTTACAGAACTACTACGCGCGGAGGGTAATATGCGGATTGCCCTCAAGTACCCTTACCAAAGTCTTTGCAACCCTCCATTCCGAAGTCCTTAAGTTGGTGGAGAAGAGCGACGATGAGGAGGGTTATAACGAAGTCCTCAAATTTGTCCTACTCCGGAAACAAGGGAAGGCGGCTTATCCCTCTCGTGTGGAAGTCGGCGAGATGTTTCATCGAGTGAACGCCTACAACTTACCGCGCCATAATCGAAACTTCTTCTTCGAGAGATTGGAGAATATGCAGGAGCCCCATAAGAGGCACCCTGCCTTACTGGAACAATTGTCCAGAGGTGACATATCCATCGAACATATTATGCCCCAAAAACTGACGGTAAAATGGAGAGCTGACTTAGGGGAAGAAAACGAACGGATTCACGACCAATGGATTCACACATTTGCTAACCTCACTCTTACCGGGGACAATTCCAGCTATGGCAATCGTAGCTTCCTCGAGAAACAGACCGGTTATACTGATTCTAAGGGCAAGTGGGTAGATGGATTAAACAATAGTCCGTACCGTACTGCCAAGATGTTGGCAAACGTCACGTCATGGAGTGAAGAAGAAATAAGAAAGCGGTCCGAGTGGCTGTTAGCGCGTTTTTTTGAACTATGGCCGGATCTGACGACCTCTTACACTTCCCCCTCTCAGATCGTGGAAACGTACTCGTTTTATGAGACACTCGAAGACAATCACTATTTTACAGGACGAAAACTGGTAGCATATATCTTGGATGGACGGAGAACCGAAAGCATCGTATGGAAAGAGATGTATGAAGACTTCTTTAAATGGCTTTACGACCGTTTTCCAAAGCCCATCGAGAGAACGATCGGAGAGTTCGGTGGATTTCTCAGAAGAGATTTAATCGGTGCTATCCCTAAAGATTATCTGAAACTTTCAGACACTTGCTACATTAAGACCGCAGTCAGTAATTACGACAAAGCGTTGATGATCAGACGTTTTATGGATCTAACAAATATAGATAAGACTGTACTTGTGCTTGAAATGAAAGTCAATGACCTTCCATCTAATGACGATATTGAGCTAACCTCAGACGAAGAGGAATAAAACAGAATAGAAGGTAACAAAACGATTGGATGCACAGGGATAGCCCTTGCTTATACACGTGCAGAGCAAGGCCTACACTCGCTATGTATCTCCATTGCACCCCATAGCTCAGATTTGGCGGAGTACGGGTCGGGGAGGGAGCGAGACACGGTACTCGGAGCCCGGCTCATACAGACAGATAAGCCCTTCCCGACCCGTACCCATTTGGATTTCTTTTGAGCCAAAGGACTCCCGGGGGTTAAAAACTGAGGGAAAGGAGTGCCCGGGCGAGGGTGTCGCTGTGATTGGGACAGGGAATGAAAATGAGCTCGCCGCCCCTCTTCTCGAAGCTCTCTTTGGCTTCCACTCCGATTTCGAAGACGGTCTCGAGATTGTCGCACAGGAAACCCGGACAGACGACCGTAACCCGCTTATGGCCTTGGTCTCGAAGCTCGGAGAGGCGCTCTTGGGTATTCGGCTCTGTCCACTTCCCATTGCCGAAACGGGATTGGTAGACCGTCTCAAACGTAAGACCGAGAGCCTCCAGGAGCGGGTGCCTTGAGAGCAATCGTGTCGTCTCCTCCGTCTGGAGGACGTAATCCCTCTGAGGGTCGCCCGCGTAAGCACGCAGCTGGGAGAGGGGCACACCGTGGTAGGAACAAAGCACGCGGTCGTGGGGACGGACGGCAGCGGCTATCTTTTCGGCAAACGCCTCGATGAGAAGCGGGTGATTGAAATAGGGGTGGGGAAAAGTGAGCTGCAACGGCAGAGAAAGGCGGGCTTGCTCACTTCTGACGTGTGCCATGGCGGTTTCGAAACTGCTCATTGCATAGTGAGGAAACATAGGGATGACCCTCAGCCCGGTTACCCCGTCCCGCACCGCTTTTTCCAAAACCTCCTGTACCGCCCCTCTGCCATAACGCATCGCGGTGTAGACGGGTCTTCCTCCGGAGAGCTCCGCGATACGGGAGGCCAGAGCGTTGGTCTCTTTGACCAAAAGGGCTTCGCCGTCGGGCGAAAAAAGGGCGCTGTACTTGAGGGCAGACTTCGGGGCTCTCAAAGGGGCGATGATGCCCCGTACCAAGAGTTGGCGAAAGACAAACGGGAGGTCGATCACACGGGGGTCGGTGAGGAAATCGGTAAGGTACGCCCTCACGTCCTCCACGGATGCGGATCTCGGCGATCCCGTATTTATGAGCAAAAAGCCGGTCAAGGTAACTGCTGACTAATTCGGGATTATGAGCCTCTGGCCGGGCTTGAGCTTGGTGCTCTTCATCCCGTTGGCGCGTTTGATTTCGTTAATGGTTACGCCTTTGTACTTCTTTGCGATTCGGGAGAGCGTGTCGCCTTTCTTGACCTTGTAGTAGCGCTTGGAGGAAGCCTTTTTCTTCTCCGACTTGGAGGGCGTGTCCTTTATCTGTGCGGCCTCTTCCTGTACCTCCCGGTAGGCGTTTTCGGCAGCAGAGGCGAGTAGCGGCATTTTTTCCTCAAAGAGAGGCGCGACAGAGCTGGGCAGACGCAGCACCATAGGGCGGTTATTGCCGGGGACGATGCCTTTGCGGTAGGAGGGATTCAGCTGCCTGAGCTCATCTTCCCCGATGTCCAAGAGACGGGACAGGTCGCCGAAGGACACGCGGCTGGCGACGTGCACGGTGTCCGTCGCAAGGGGAAGACGGACAGCGGAGGGACGGATGTTGTGCTCCCGGTAGTGCTCCATAGAGTAGTAGGCGGCGATGAAGAAGGGGACGTAGGATCTCGTCTGACGCGGGAGGAAGCGGTACACGTCCCAGAAACTGGAGTTACGCCCGTCGCCGCCTGCCTTTTGGATGGCTTTATTGACGCTTCCGGGACCGCAGTTGTAGGCCGCGATGGCGAGGAGCCAGTCTCCGTAAATGGCGTAGAGGTCTTTGAAGTATTTGGCGGCTGCGTCGGTGCTCTTCTTCGGATCCATACGTTCGTCCACGAGGGAGTCGATATGAAGCCCGTAGACCTTACCGGTGCGGAGCATAAACTGCCACAAGCCTGCCGCTCCGGAGCGTGAGACGGCGGTGGGGTTAAGTGCACTCTCGACGATGGAGAGGTACTTGAGCTCAAGGGGCAGCCCTTCGCGGTCCAGCTCTTCCTCTATGATGGGGAAGTACATCGACGATCGTGCGAGCATCCTGCTGATGAGGACACCGCCTCCGCCCAGATACATCTCTATGGCTTCGCGCACGACGGGGTTATACGGGAGGGGAATCACGCTCTCCATGGCTCGGAGACGCGACCTGTAGAGTTCATCGCTCGTCTTTGAACTTCTATCGTCACGGGAAGCGGACTTTTTGGAATAAGCGTAATAGTCCCGGTAGCGGGCGTTGAGGAGGGAGTCCGTCTCAAGGCTGAAGCTCTCGGGCAGTCGTCCCAAGTCCTCGGACGGGTCGACCTCCTGAGCCGTCAGCGAGAGGGCAGAGCAAGCGGAGAGGAATGAGAGGATAAAGAGGCGGCTTATTTTCATTTGGAAAAATCATACTTGGAGACCCCGGTGGGTGCGTCTCCGGTGAACGAATGAAAGGGGATTTCCCCGGGCTTTGGAGCGGTCTACTCCCGGTACGTGCAAAAAAACTTTTTCGGTACGTACTCCGAGACTATTTGGTACAGACCGGGGAAAACTTCTGTCACAGGCCGAAACTTTCGGGAGAGTGTGTCGAAAGTATTTCGCTCTAAAAAGAGAGCGCAAGCCTCAGCCCCAGACCGGCGGTTTGGTCGGGAGGAAGCGCCAAGTCTTTATTGGGCGTAAAGACGGCGGGCGAAGCCTGAAGCGAGAGATTGGGCGAGACGTCGAATGTGGCGAGCTCGGCATCCACGTAGGCATCAAGCGCCACAAGGAGGTAGACCCCTACGGTGACGATGATGCTGAGATCCCGGTACCGGCGGTAGAAGTCGCGTCCTCTGCGGAGCTGCTCCTGAAAAGACGAGTTCGTGACGTAGCTCTGCGGATCGGCACCGGGTGGGATGAAGTCCTGCCAAGAGGTATTTTCCATAGGCTTGTCGCTCATAATGTCCCGGTAAGCGTTTTGGTACTCGGATAGAGCGTTGTTATTCCACGTGATGGCATAGGTGCAGGCCGTGTATGCACCGATGACGATGGGTATTTTCCAGTAGGCTTCGTTGTAGATCTGTCCCCCTCCGGGGATGATACTCCAGAGAAGCGCGGCAGTCGAGTTCTTGCCTTTCTTTTGGGTCAGGTCGGCTTTCTTTACTTCCGCAGCCTTGGCTTGGACGGCTTCGGTCTCCGGCTTCGGGGCTAACGAGTCCATAGGCGCGACACCGGCCGCAGCCCTAAGGACGGAGTCCCGGAGGGCAAGACTGTCAGGGAGGATTTCCCCGTGCGTATGGGCAAAAAGCACGGCGGGCAGGATGGAGAGAAGCCCTAAGAGTGCAAGCCTCGCCGCACAGTGTGTCCGGCTGTAGGACGCCCCTTTCATAACCGGTCGAGAAGCTCGATGATTTTCTCGAGCTGTTCGCTGTCCCGGAATGGGATGGTTATTTTCCCCTTGCCCGTCTTGCCGACCGACATCTTCACCGGGGTCTCGAAGAGCGTACTGAAGCGGCGAGCCAAGAGGTCGTACTCTTCCGAAGTGGAGGGTCCTTTTGTCCCCTTGCGCTTGGCTCCCGAGGGCGCTTTGTGGCTCTCGTCTATGTTCTCTGCGTTTTGGAAATCGCGCACCATCTGCTCCACTTGTCTCACAGAGAGTGCTTCCTCCTGGATCTGCTCATAGAAGGCAAGCTGCACCTCGGGGTCGGAGATGGTGAGGAGGGCGCGGGCGTGTCCCATAGACAGCTTTCCGTCCTTGAGCGCCATCTGTATCTCGGCGGGGAGATGCAGGAGCCGGAGGTAGTTCGTGACTGTAGTCCTTTTTTTGCCCACTCTCGAACTGAGCTCTTCGTGAGTGAGTGAGTAGGTCTCGATGAGCTTTTGGAATGCGAGAGAGATTTCGATGGCGTTGAGATCCTGTCTCTGGATGTTCTCGATGAGCGCCATCTCCATAACCTCCTCGTCTTGGGCGGTACGGATGTAGGCGGGCAGAGAGGTAAGTCCTGCCATCTTGGCTGCACGGTACCGCCTTTCGCCGCTGATGATCTTGTACTTCCCCGGCTCTTCGGGCAGTTCCCTCACCGTGATAGGCTGCACAAGTCCTATATGCTTGATGGACGCCGAGAGCTCGGCAAGGGTCTCCGGGTCAAAATCGGTACGGGGCTGGTCGGAATTGGGGATGATGTCCGAAATGGGGATCTCATTGATGGAAGAGGAGCCCCGGGTCTCTATCTCCGACTTCGGACTCAGGGTGAAGTCGTCGCTGAGGAGTGCGTCGAGACCGCGTCCGAGGCCGGGTGTCTTTTTACTGCTCATTATGGTTACTTTTTGTTCTTGTCGAGTATCTCCTTGGCGAGCTGGAGGTAGTTTTGGGAGCCACGGCTGTCGAGGTCAAAGTCGAGAACCGACTTACCGTAGCTCGGGGCTTCGCTCAGACGGACGTTACGGTGGATGACGGTCGTGAAGACAAGCGACTTAAAGTGCCTCTTGACCTCTTCGTAGACCTGATTGGAGTGGCGGGTACGTGCATCGTACATCGTCATAAGGAACCCTTCGATATCGATATCGGGGTTCAGGCGCTTTTTGACCACCTGCAGCGTGGAGAGGAGCTTACTGATGCCTTCGAGTGCGAAGTACTCGCACTGCACGGGGATGATGACGGAGTCCGCTGCCGTCAGCGCCGCAATCGTCGTCAGCCCCAAGGAGGGCGAACAGTCGATGAGGATATAGTCGAAAGCGTCACGAATCTTCGAGATCGCTTCGCGCATCACGAACTCGCGGCGGGGAATCTGCAGGAGCTCCACTTCGGCACCCGCCAGATCGGTGTGCGACGGGATGATCATCAGCCCCTCCACACTGGTGGGGACGATGCAGTCCCGGGGCTCTGCCTCTCCGAGGATGCAGTTATAGATCGTGCGCTCCGGAGAGGGGTTGACGACGCCGAGACCGCTGGTGGCATTGGCCTGGGGGTCGGCATCGATGATGAGAACCTTTTTCTCCAAAGCGACGAGAGAAGCGGCCAAGTTAATGGTCGTAGTCGTCTTACCGACGCCGCCTTTTTGGTTGGATACTGCTATGACTTTACCCATCTATGTGTCTCCTATTGCTCAAAATATACTGTCGTGAAAAAGTTCCTTTCGCGTGGAACATTCTCCCGCAAATGTACCCATTTCTCTCTTTGTCTGCATTACCCCCTCTTTTGGGGTCCTGCCACAGATACATTTCAAGCACTGAAGGGAGACCTTTGAAAAAGGGTTCGGACACGAACTTGGTACAGACCAAAGAAATCTTTTTGACCTGTATCTCATTTCGGCGTAGGTCTGTGCAAGCATTCCCGATTGGTACGGACCAAGTTAGTCAGAGTTTACGGGGGAGGCGGGTTGTCTACTTTTCTCTCCGGATATTAGAGTACTTGAGCGTGAATTGTCCGGCTCTTATCTCTTCGTTGTGTGCATTCGGGATAAGGTCGACTTTAGATAGCATCGGCACGAGCATATTATCGTAGCGTCCATATTCGGTATTCACACAATAAGACGTCCCCCTACTGTCTGATGTCGTCAGTTGTGTCTTGATATTCGTGATGATGCCCTCTTGATCCAAAGACACAATACATCTGGTGAGGTCATCTTTCTTCAAATTCCAAGGCATTTTTTCTTGCTGTCGAATGGTAAACTCCCAGACCTCTAATTCGTCGTTTTTCCCAAGATAAAGACAGTAGAAATTCTTTCGCTCGGATTTATGGCAAAATATATGTGCCGCGAGGTAGCTAATCTCTGTGGCTCGTTTTCCCGCGCGTAAAATCAAAGCAGAGTCCGGTGTCGCTTCCGAAATGGCCAGACCGGTGCTATCCATTTCTGTCGTGTATGCCCGAGACATCCCCGACACCCTCCCTCTGTAAGTATGTCCCGGCAGGTCGTTTCTGTCGTAAGTAAACTCTAAATCCCAGAAATATCTACGATAATAGGGAAGAAGCAAATTCTTTTTCTTCTTCTGAAAATACTCGTCCGACGAATACGCACTCGGACGAACGACTAAGTCATCCAAAACATAGGGCTCTTCTCCCAAGGTTACGGTAATCACACTCTTAGACACCGCTATACTGTCCAAAAGGATTTGTGCCGTTTGGTAGCCGAGATACTTTACTATTAACGTGTCATTGAGACTAAAGGCACTTATCGGGACTTCGATGGTTCCGTCCGTCCCGCCTACGCGGTGGAAATGTGGACCGACCATAACTTCAGGATAGGGCAGCCTATCGCCCTGTGTGTCGGAGACAGTTATGGTAACTGTTTCTTGTCCTTGGGCGTAAATAGTGCCTGCGAAGAGAGTCATCAAAAACCAAATGCTCAAGAATATAAAACGATCCTTTCCCATAGATAGGTTATTTTCGTTACAGCCGATTTAGTTGGTCGCTACTCGTGATGTCCTGTGTTTTCTTTTCGTTGAATCGGTACTGTATGGTGAGCCCCACTCCTGATAAGTCCTGGTCTTCACGCTGAGTGAAAAGCAACCCACGATAGCGCGTAGCGTATTGGGAAATATCCTTTCTGAAGACGTCGTTCCAGTACAGAGATATGGTCAGGGTGTCATTGAACCATTTCTTGGATACCGAAAGATTGAGGATATGCCTTGGATTCGTGAGGAAGACGCTGAAGTAACCTTTCCCAAAGAATTGATAATCTATATGGGCATCAAACCAAGGCAGTGCAAACGCATTTTGGAATTGCACATAGGGAACGGGGTGACTCAGTGTTTCAGTGGTCCCCGGGATGCTTTCCACATAGTTGATGTGCCAGAGATAAGCTAAAGTGAGCGAAGGACGGTACCAATCGAAGGCATCGCTGTAATTGAGCATGGCCGTAACGATATGCCTCTTACTGAGGTTGTGCCAAGAGTTTACCACTAATCCTTCTTCTGTCTCTGGACTAAAGTAGGATAAAGCGGTGATGGGGTTCTGGACGTAGTCGTAGTTTGCAGAGAGGTAAATCTTCTTCCACATTAGAGCATAGCTAAAGGTGTGCGTGGATTCCGGTCTCAGTTTGGGATTGCCTTCCTGACGACTAAAACGATTCAGGTAATAACTGTAGCCGCCCATAAAGCCCAGCCGAGGTCGGTTGATGAAGTGTTTGTAGCTTATTTGGTGGTACGTCTCCCCGAGACTAAAAGAGATAGAGCCGTATGGCAGTACTTGATTTGAGATTTGCTTCTCCTCTTCTTTTCCCTCTTTGTGCCGGTATTGGTTGTGCTCAAATCTCACGCCGGCTTGTGCATTGAAGCGCTCTCTTTTGTAGCTCAGCCCCAAAAACGCCGCACCGAGCAGTTCGTGCGAGTTTGAAAGACGAGAAGAAAGGTCGTCGCTGTACGCTAAGTCATTTTGGTTTTGAATCCAATCAAACTGTCCACCCGTAGTTAAGGAGAAATGGGCGCCGATAGGGACAGTCAAACTCGGAATTACCGAGAGCAATCGGTTGTGAAAGTGGTTGGTGGAGACGATGCTTCTCTCGGTGCTTTCGATTTCCTCTGAGGTCGTTTGGGTACGCGCTCCTCCGGTCGAGGCGTAATCGAAGCCCAACGAGAACTTAACCCCTTTATCGTTAGAGAAAAGGTAATTTGCGGCAAGGTGTCCGAACGAAGATTTCTCGGACAAATCGGAGGTACTCTCGAACCGAGAAACTTCTCCAAGTCGGTTCTTTACTTCATTTTGTGCCACCCCGATGTCGCTAACCCCGGAGCCGTAGCCATTCCAACTTACAGACAGATTGTGGTCTTTCCCTATTTGATAATCCAAGCCTAATGAGTAAGTGAGCATCTTCCCGTGACTTGGGTAGGAAACCAATTGGTTACGCAGGTAAAAATCTTCCGTCCCATCCGGTCGGACAAGGGCTCTAGTGATGTCTTGGATGCTCTTCTTCCCCATATCCTCATACCCAAGAGAGCCATACAATACTGCTTTTCCAAAAGCATACGAAGCGTTCAGCTCTTCCCTGTGAGACCAGACCCGGCTTCTTTTTGCTTCCGACCGGATATTTATGGCAAATCCTTTCAGAGGCTTCACGGTCTGAATAATCACTACAGCTTGGACGCCTCCCTCATATTCCGACCCCGGATTGTGATTGACCTCGATGTGCTCTATGTCTTTCACATTGAGATTGGATACTTCCGTCAGAGATCTTGCTCTCCTTCCGTTTATGATAAAGAGCGGAGTGACACCGTGAATCGTAGTGATGTGCCCCCTGTCCTTCAGTAGTCCCGGTATCGAAGACAGCAGATCACTCATATCCAAGCGCTTGGAGAGATACGTGCCGGCTACATTCGCCACTAAGTTGCCTGACGGGCTCATCTTAACGGGCTTGGAGACTCCTGTGACCAAGATCTCATCAAGCATCGTCTCGTCCGGAGGCAGGGAGATTTCTGTGAAAGACGCATTTAGCGTCCCCACATAACCCCTATAGCCCACACAACTGACACGTACTAAGTATTCGGATCGGAGGGCATCACTTCGGTTTATCCGGATGGAGAACAAACCCTCGTTGTCCGTCACTCCGCCCGTCAGTAGCGTGCTGTCTTTGCGATGAATGGTTACGGTTGCGAAAGGCACTGCTTCTTTAGTGCCTGCATCAATCACTCTTCCAGAGACCGCCACCTCTTGAGCAAACGCGGAAAAGCAGGAGAAAGAGAGGAGCAGGAGTATCATCCTGCATCTGATGAGGTCAGCAATCTTCATAATGTATCACTTGGGTTCAATGACATTTGCACGATATCTCTCGGAAATGAGGCGAAGAAAGAAGCGCCATGGTCCGGGATTAAGGAGGAGCGTTACGCCACTCCTCCGGAGCAAATGTACGGATAATATCCTCCACGAATCTATTGAATCAAACGAAACCGCTTCTAAAGACGCTTTCGGGATATGATTCTCTTCCACAAAGTTTCCAATCTTCCTTAATTCCGCTGGTTAGAGGGATGGAAAGTACAGCCCGGTCGTAGTTTTGTTTCTTTCTATCTTAGAGGTCTATCTCGCGGAAGATGACTTCGGGAAGCTCG
>JASBZK010000036.1 GCA_029983505.1 Porphyromonas sp. | reverse complement strand
GCTGCGCCACTGTTGGACTATCGTACTATCACACTTATCGGCCAGAGTCAGACAGAGTCGGACAGGGTCAGACAGGGTCAGACAGGGTCAGACAGGGTCGGCCAGAGTCAGACAGAGTCGGACGGTATCAGACAGAGTCGGACGGTATCAGACAGAGTCGGACAGAGTCAGACAGGGGCCGGACAGGCCCGGACAGAGGCGGACGGGGTCGGACGGGGTCAGCAGGGTCGGACGTCCTCGGACGGTATCAGATAGAGTCGGACGGAGTCGGACGGAGTCGGACAATCTCAGACGAGGTCGGACACACAGTCGGACGGGGGCGGGGAATGGGGTGTGGTATCGGCTGTGGGGGAGGGGCGCAGTTGGGGGACTAAGAGGAGACCCATACCGGAAGCAAAATTTCGGTACGGGTCTCGTCTTTTCTGCGGTCTGTATCTCGCGATAACCTATGTCCGTGCAAGATTCGCTGTCCTTGCCGAAGGGCTGAATTTAAAATGCCCCCTAAACATAGGTATTTCATCCCTCGCCGATAACTTTTATCTTTGCAGACAAATAAAGAGTCCACGCAGTCTGATTCAGAAGAGAAAGACCGAGGACAATAGTCAACACAAACAGATATTTTCCGATGAACCGAAAACACGTAATCATTTACCTCGTAAGCCTTCTTTTGCCCGTTTGTAACGCTACGGCTCAGACAGGCTTTTTCGAAAAGCACCTTGAGAAGCACGATGGGCGGATTGTGGTGGGTGGCTTAGTCTCCGCATGGTACGACACGGACGCAAAGAACAAATCCTTTACCATAGAGCCGGAAATCGGGTATCTCTTTAATGACGATTGGGGCTTGGGCGTCAAGTTCGGGTATGCTTACAGCGACGAGACACCGGGGCATAACGTCGCGGTCTCTCCATTTGTGCGGTATTACTATTACCACAAAGAGCCATTTAACTTATACCTGGACGGAGGTGTGGGCTGGAGTGCGATGGTGGGGCAAGGAGTAGAGACGAAGTACGGTTTTGAAGTGGGGGTTCGTCCGGGAGCCTGTGTGGACTTGACGGAAGGGCTCTGTCTCTGCTTACGCTTCGGATTTGTCGGATACCGTAGGGATTTCGACCACGGCGAAGAAGAAGGTTTGAGTCCTTCCGGATTCGGGATACGCTTTGCGCCGGAAGAGCTCTCATTGGGGCTGGAGCTTGAATTTTGATAAGAGGATGCTCTTATTCGCTCATCTGCCTTAGGGCGGAGAAGATGGCGGGAGCGAGGGGGCAGAAAAAGCAGCGGAAAGGCTCGCAGTACCGACCGTAGAGTTGGAGCATCTTCTGGGTGTCTGCGGCAGTGTGTGCGGCAAAGCCGTTTTTCTCAAATAGGCGGATGAAACGGTTGCTCTCGGGCGGCAACTCTTCGTAGTATTCGAGGACTTTCCGCGACTTATCCCGATTGCCTGTCTTTTGACTGTAGAGGTAAGAGACGGGTAAAACGGCATTGATGAGAAGGGAGTGGATCGTGCTTATGCCGATGCCCCCCAAGACCTTGGGATAGGACTGCCCGAAGTCGATGTGCGTGCGCCAATAGATGGATGGAGCGACGGCAAGGAGCTCTTTTGCCTTTTCGAAATCACAGGACGACATCGCTTCACTCAGTGTGTCCTCTCGGCAGATAATCTGTGCAGCGATAGCAAGGATTCGGGCCGGATAGGCGGGCGGACGGACACGGAGCTTTTGGAAGATCCTTCCTGAGATGGGCGTGAGACTGAACTTGCTTCGGAAAAAGGAGTATTGCTCCAAGAGCTCTGCTTCGTACGCGTCTCTCGGGGTGGACGACAGAAGTCCGCCTTGTCCCAAGAGGATGCTCTCAATAGCGCCCCGGTCGGAAGCGTGTTTGCGAAGGGCTCGGAGAGGGGTGGCGCTTGCGACGAGCTCCATCACTTCGTTATTCCGGTGGGCGCCGAGATAGCGCATCAGGAGGCGGTAAAAGAGTTCGTGGAAATCCTTTTGGTCTCCGTTGCGGGTTAGCTTTTCCTCGATCCTTTCAATCAAAAGCGGCTCTGTGAGGGAGCGTAGCGAGTAGGGAGAGAGGTAAGAAAGCTCCGGCGTACACCTTAGGGCTTTGGCGCTTACATCCAGTTCGTCCAATCTGTTCCGGATCCGCGCCTGAATGGTGAGGACAGCGGTGGGGACGGTTTCTCCGAGACTGTTGTGTACTTCGCAGTCGTCAGAGAGGACGACGTGGAGAATGACGCGGTCATACCTCGGGTCGCGTTCGTGCCTGTGAGCTGTCCAGTCTGAACTCTTGAGGTGCATCTCTACGGAGCCTACCCAAATGAGATCCCCACGCCGTACTTTTGCCAAAGAGAAGTCGGGACCGTCGCCCTCATTATATCGACCGACATCGAGGACTTCAAGGATCTCTCCGTCCAGCGTGACCTCCTCGAAGAGCCGGTTTCTCCATATATAATGCAGTACGGCTTCCCTCATCTCGGTAGTCTTATTCTCTCTCCATCTCGGCAGCGAGATACTTCGCAGTATAGGAGTCTTTGGCTTTGAGTAACCCTTTAAGCGGTCCGGAGTAGACGACGTGCCCGCCGTCTTTGTCCCCGCCTTCGGGACCAAGGTCGATGACGAAGTCCGCACACTTGATGACGGTGAGGTTATGCTCGACGATGACCACGGTGTGACCGTGCCGGATGAGGGCATTAAAGGAGTCCATCAAGACCTTGATGTCGTTGGTGTGAAGACCGGTAGTGGGTTCGTCGAAAATGAAGAGCGTACTCTTTTTGTTGTCGCCTTGGAGGTAGGAGGCAAGCTTGAGCCTCTGCGTTTCTCCTCCGGAGAGTGAGCTGGAGTTTTGTCCCAAACGGACGTAGCCGAGACCGACGTCCTGAAGCACGCCGAGGGACTGGGCGACAGACTCGGCTATGGTCTCGGGGTAAACTTTTGCTTCGGCAGAAGCGCGAAAGAAATCGACCGCTTCATTCACGGTCATCTCGAGGATATCGTAGATGTTTTTGCCATTGTAGGTCACTTCGAGGATTTCGTCCTGAAAGCGCTTGCCGTGACACTCTTCGCACTCGATCTGGAGGTCGGCCATAAACTGCATCTCAACCGTGATCACGCCTTCGCCCTTGCAGTACTCGCACCGACCGCCCTCCTTATTGAAGGAAAAATACTGCGCCGTGTAGCCCATCTGCTTCGAGAGAGGCTGAAGCGACATAATATCCCTAATAAGGTCATACGCTCCTATGTAGGTGACGGGGTTGGATCTCGTACTCTTGCCGAGTGCGTCTTGATCCACGTACTCGACATTCTGCACTCTATTAAGGTCAAAAAGCACCTCCTTGGCACCCACTGCAGACGGAGTGGAGTGGTTGAGCTGCTTACGGACGCTTTCGTAGAGAATATCGCGCATCAGGGTACTCTTACCCGAACCGGAAACGCCGGTAACGACCGTGATGGCTTGAAGGGGGATTTGGACGTCGATGTCTTTGAGGTTATTCTTGTAGGCACCTTTTATTTCGATCTCTCCGTGATTGAGTGCCCGTCTCTTCGGTGTGAGGAGCTTGAGCCTGCCCGTGAGGTACTCCACGGTGTAGGAAGTTCCTTTTGGTGCCTCGGACATTTCTTCCGGTGTGCCATAATAGACGATTTCGCCCCCATGCTCACCGGCTTCGGGGCCGATATCGATGACGAGGTCGGCTGATCGGATCACCTCTTCGTCATGCTCCACGACGACAACGGTATTGCCGGCATCGGTGAGCCGGCGCATAATATCTATGAGCAAATGGGTGTCTCTGGGGTGAAGCCCGGTTGTGGGCTCATCCAGGACATAAAGTGATCCGATGAGCCCGCCGGAGAGGGATTTGGCAAGGGCGATTCTCTGGCTCTCACCTCCGGAAAGGGTGCCTGCCACGCGGTTGAGCTTCAGATAGCCGAGACCGATGTCGTCAAGGAATCCGATGCGCCGTCTCAGTTCGCCGAGGAGACGTTCGCCGGCTTTGAAGTCTTCCTCGGGTAGAGAGAAGTCCTCGATCCACTTCCTAAGCTCGGAAATGGGCATTTCGACCAATTGCCCGATGTCCTTCCCGCCCACTTTTACGTAAAAAGCCTCTTTCCGCAGTCTTTTGCCCTTACAAGTGGGGCAAGTCGACTTGCCGCGAAATCGGGCGAGCATGATGCGGAAATGCATCTTGTGCGTATTCTGCTCTAAGTGCTTAAAGAAGGCATTGATGCCGTACACTTCTCCTGGTATGCCGTCCCAGAGGAGCGCTTTTTGCTCTTCGGTCAAGTCCTTGTAGGGGCGGTGTACGGGGAAATCGTAGTCCGCTGTGTCTGCGATGAACCGTTTCTGCCACATACTCATCTTCAGTCCGCGCCAAGGGAGGACGCATTCCTCGTAAAGGGAGAGCGATTTGTCGGCTATGACCCGGTCTTCGTCGATGCCCATCACCATACTGTAACCCTCGCACGTGGGGCAGGCGCCGACGGAGCTATTGAAGGAAAAAAGCTTGTCTGTAGGCTCCTCAAATTTGATCCCGTCCGCCTCGAAGCGGTCATTAAAGGCTTTTTGTCCCCCATCCCATTTGATAAGGCACTCACCACGCCCCTCGAAAAATGCCGTCTCCACAGAGTCTCCGATTCTCGAGAGTGTGGCTTCACTCTCTGCATCTGCCCGCACGCGGTCGATGACGAGATAAAGTCCGCTTTTCTTCTCCCTACCGATGCTTTTGCGCTCAAGGAAATCACTGATGCGGACGGCTTCTCCGTCTTTGAGGATGCGGACGTAGCCGTTGGCGAGCTGGAGCTGTAAATGATCCGAGAGCGGTCTGCCTCTCGGGACAAACATAGGCGCACAGATCATAACTGCCTCACCTGCAGGTAGCGAACCGATGAACGCGGTGACATCCGCCGTCGTTTGTCTCTTGACTTCCTCTCCGCTTACGGGACTGAACGTGTGTCCTACCCTTGCAAAAAACATCCTCAAGTAGTCGTACACCTCGGAAGTGGTCCCCACGGTGGAGCGGGGGGATCGGTTCGTGATACGCTGTTGGATTGCTATGGCGGGAGGGATACCTATGATGTGGTCTGCTTCCGGCTTCTTCATCTTGCTGACGAACTGCCGTGCATACACGCTGAGACTTTCCACATAGCGTCTCTGCCCCTCCGCATAGAGGGTGTCAAAGGCAAGGGAACTCTTGCCACTTCCGCTGAGACCGGAGATGACCACCAGTTTATTACGAGGTATTTTTACGGAGATGTTTTTCAGGTTATTCACCCGAACGCCATCCAATTCTATATATTCGTCTTGCTTCATTGTACGTCGTTTTAACACATAAAGGTACCCAAAATACAGAACGCTGCCTATTTCATACAGACCGAGAAGATCGCCTTGGTCGTACCGAGTTATTTGTCTACGTCGTACCGAGCCGATCTTCTCGGTCTGTGTGAAAATACCTCGAAGTTTTTAGTCCGTATTTCTTGGCACTAACCCGAACTATTTATTAACTTTGTATCTGATTTAACGATGAGTAAGAATAAGACGGCCAAGTTTGCCGAGTTAAAAGTCCTCCCCAACGTATATGAGTACCCTTACAGGTCTCTGAAATCGGGAGAAGTCTTTCCGCACAAAGGGCATTGGGGTTCCGAGGTTTTCGGTAACGAAAACCCGATTGTCCTCGAGCTCGGGTGCGGAAAGGGAGAGTATACTGTGGGTCTCGCCGAGCGCTTCCCTGACAAAAACTTCGTCGGCATCGACATCAAAGGCAACAGAATTTGGACCGGTGCCAAGGATGCGTCTAATAAAGGTCTGAAAAACGCCTTTTTCCTACGAACGGAAATCGAGCTATTGGCTCATTTCTTCGAACGGGGAGAAGTCGACGAGATCTGGATCACATTCCCCGACCCTCAGATGAAGAAAGTACACAAGAGACTTACCTCGGTGGACTTCTTGAAGCTGTATCGCAGCCTGTCGAAAGAAGGAGGGAAAGTGCATCTGAAGACGGACTCGCCTTTTTTGTATGCCTACACGAAAGCAGTAGTCTTGGAGAATGGCTTGACCCTCCTAAGCGATATTGTGGATGTCCACGAAGAGGGTGGGGTTCGCGGTCCGCTCCAAGAGATACGGACCTACTACGAAAACCAATGGATCGGTAGAGGGCTGACGATAAAATACCTCTCTTTCGCTTTGAATGAGAAGATCGACGGAGCCGTGGAACCCGACGTCGAAATAGAATTTGACACCTATCGCAGTTTTGGGCGAAATTACGCCTCCCTTACTGCGAGTGAAAAGATAGGAACAGAAATCAAACCATGACAGAAAACCAACAGCTGTATCCGCAGCTTATCATAGATGCCCTCAAAAGCGTCCGTTACCCGGGCGAAGAGGGAAACATTGTCTCCGGAGGTATGCTCCAGGACGACATCCGGATTTCGGGTAACCAAGTGACTTTTTCCATCCGGTTCAAGAAAGCCAAAGACCCCTTCTACAAGTCCATCATCAAAGCTTCCGAAGCAGCGTTGAAGCGGGAAATAGGACCGCACGTGGAGGTGGCGATTACACCGCTTTTCCCCGAAGTACCCCAAAGCCAGGCTAAAGAGGAGGAACAGCCGCTCTCGGGCGTGAAAAACATCATCGCCGTATCGAGTGGCAAGGGTGGGGTAGGTAAGAGTACCATCACGACGAACCTCGCCGTGGCGCTTGCACAGATGGGGTACAAAGTCGGACTCCTTGATGCCGACATTTACGGTCCGAGTATCCCAAGAATGATGAACGTCGAAGAGGCGCGTCCGGTACTGGTCACCGTGGGCAATAAGGAACTCATCGACCCCGTGCTGAATTACGGCGTAAAGATGCTCAGCATCGGGTTCTTTGTCCAAAAGGAGAATGCCATCATCTGGCGTGGATCGATGGCTTCCAATGCCATCGGTCAGCTGATACGGGAAGGTAACTGGGGCGAGCTTGATTTTCTCCTCGTGGATCTTCCTCCCGGCACGAGCGACATCCACCTCACGCTGATCCAGACGCTCGGCATCACCGGAGCCATAGTCGTGACGACACCTCAGAGTGTGTCCACGGATGACGCACGTAAGGGTATCTCGATGTTCCAGGACGAGAAGATAAATGTACCGGTTCTTGGTGTGGTGGAGAATATGAGCTGGTTTACGCCTGCCGAGCTTCCGAATAACAAGTATTTTATTTTCGGAGAAGGTGGCGGACGCAGATTGGCCGAGGAGACCGGCACGAAGCTCTTGGCTCAGATTCCGCTCGTACAAAGCGTACGCGAAGCTGCGGACAAAGGTGCGCCCATCGCTCTGAATACGGAGACCATTATGGGCTTAGCTTTCGGCGAGCTCGCAGAGAGACTCGTCGAAGCCGTGAACGAGAGAAATGCAACGCTTGCCCCCTCCCATAAAGTGGAAGTAAACGTAAAGTAAAGAGAAACTATTCCTGTATAAACCGCTTAATCAACTCCAAAAAACCACATTATTGAGTATGAAAGCTTCAGGTGTCAAAACTCCCGGAAGAAAATCGATTTTCGAGTACATAGCAGGGCTCAATTCTTCGGCATACCTCTTCATCGCGACCGTCATAGCGCTCATTGCAGCCAATACGTCGCTTGCGGAGGGGTACTTTGCCTTTTTGAATATCCCCATAAGCTTTTCGGTCGCAGGCTTCGACCTCTTCCAAGTCCACGGTCATTCGATGAATGTAGGCCTCTTCATTAACGACTTCCTGATGGCCATATTCTTCTTCACCGTTGGGCTTGAGATCAAGCACGAGCTCTTGGAGGGTTCGCTCTCAAACTTTCGCGATGCCATGCTTCCCGTTATTGCGGCCTTGGGCGGGATGATTGTGCCGGTTTTGGTTTACATCGCCGTCGCACACGAACCGGCGCAGCTGCACGGGGCAGCGATCCCGATGGCTACGGATATCGCTTTCTCCCTTGCCGTCCTCGCACTTCTCGGCAGCAAAGTCCCGACGACGCTCAAGGTCTTCCTGATGACACTTGCTGTAGTTGACGACATCGGCGGCATCATAGTGATAGCCGTCTTCTACTCAGGGGGCATCAATCTCTCGATGTTGGGACTGGGTGTTTTGACGGCGTTAGTCGCTTTTCTGCTCGGCTATACGAGAGTGAGACGCATCTCTCTCTATTATCTGCTCTTCTTTGTCTCGTGGCTTTTCTTCCTCCACTCAGGAGTACATGCGACGATTGCAGGCGTACTGATGGGGCTGGCTATCCCGCACAGACCCCTTTCTTCCAGAGGGGAACTGCTCAATAAACTCAAGTGGATGAGCACGGAGCTCGAAGAGGATCACAAGAAAAATCTCCCTGCGCACTGCTTTATGGAGGATGACCTTTTAGAGAAGGTGTTCAGTGCGAAAGTAACGCTTACAAATACTTATAACCTCACCCAGAGGATGTTCCGCCAAGTCTCTCCTTTTGTCAACTACGTGGTTCTTCCGCTCTTCGCTTTTAGCAATGCGGGTGTGACACTCGGAGCTTTTGAAGCGAGTGAGCTCGTCGGCATCCCGCTGGCCATAGTCTTGGGCCTCTTGGTAGGGAAGACAGTCGGTATTTTCAGCTTCACTTGGTTGGCTTGCAAACTCGGATTGGCGAAATATCCCAAGCACATGACGACGAAGAACCTCTTCGGACTCTCCATTTTTGGCGGTATCGGGTTTACTGTCGCGCTTTTCCTCGCCACTTTGGCTTTCGACCCCTCTGTCGTGGGCGACCTTTCCTCGAAGTTGCTTAATGAAGCAAAAATGGGCGTCCTTGTCGGTTCGCTTTTGTCCGGAATTATGGCTTACTTTGTACTTCGAGTGATATTGAATAAAGAACATAAAGACAAAATGACGGGTGTCGAACTTTCGTAACCCTCTTTTTCCTCGTGTAAGGCTTTTTTGACACACACTTATTTCCCAATATGAATTTTGTAGAAGAACTAACTTGGAGAGGGATGATTCACGACATCATCCCCGGTACTGAAGAAGCTCTTAATAAAGGAATGGTCAGCGGTTATGTGGGGATAGACCCCACTGCCGATTCCCTCCATATCGGTCACCTCGTAGGCGTAATGATGCTTCGCCATCTCCAGAGAGCCGGACACCGTCCGATAGCGGTGGTAGGTGGTGCCACCGGTATGATCGGCGACCCGTCTCTGAAGGCAGCCGAGCGCACGCTGCTTGACGAAGAGACTCTGCGCCACAATCAGGAGGCGATTAAAGCGCAGCTCTCTAAGTTCCTTGATTTCGAGAGCGACGCCCCTAATGCCGCGAAGTTGCTCAATAACTATGACTGGATGAAAGATTACTCTTTCCTCAACTTCATTCGCGACATCGGTAAGCACATCACCGTGAACTATATGATGAGCAAAGACTCTGTAAAGAAACGACTTGAGGCGAATGCACAGTCGGGACTCTCTTTCACTGAGTTCTCCTACCAGCTCCTCCAGGGATATGATTACCTCTACCTCTACAAAAACGAAAACTGCCGTCTCCAGCTCGGTGGCTCCGACCAGTGGGGCAACATCACCACAGGTATGGAGCTTATTCGCCGTACCCAGGGAGCCACGGACGCTTATGCCATCACCTGCCCGCTGATCACAAAGGCGGACGGCACCAAGTTCGGCAAGACCGAGAGTGGTAACGTCTGGCTTGACCGGAGGTACACTTCGCCCTATAAGTTCTACCAGTTTTGGCTCAATGTGTCTGACGAAGATGCCGGTCGATTTATCCGGATCTTCACCTCTCTCTCCAAAGACGAGATTGAAGCGATTGAGAAAGAACAGGCAGAGGCGCCGCACTTGAGACCTCTCCAAAAGAAACTCGCCGAAGAGCTCACGATACTGGTTCACTCCAAAGAAGACTACGAAAATAGCGTAAAAGCCAGCGAGATACTCTTTGGCAATGCCACGAAGGATACCCTCAAGAGCGTGGACGAAGAGACCTTCCTCTCCGTCTTCGAAGGCGTGCCGATGGCTGTTGTCTCAAAGGACGATCTCGGAGGCGGGGTCTTGGATCTTTTGGTCGAAAAAGCCGGTTTCTTCAAGAGTAAAGGAGAGCTCCGCAAGCTCATCCAGAGCGGTGGCGTCAGCCTCAATAAAGAGAAACTCGAGAGCGAACAGTACACGCCAACGTCTGACGACTTGATAGACGACAAGTATATGATTGTCCAAAAGGGTCGCAAAAATTACTTCCTATTGCGATTCGAGTGACCATATATGGAACCCCTTGGTCTCGGTACGTACCGGAGTCTTTTCTCGGTCTGAACCGTCCGAGAAGATTGGTACGTGTCTCGAGGTCTTCTATGCCCGTATGAGATTGCGATTGATTTCGAGGACTTTTATTCTCCCTCTATGAACGCCAATTCTACTCTTTACCCCTATTTCCTAAAGCATCCCCATATCTGCACGGATTCGCGCAAGGTGGAAAAGGGAGACTTTTTCTTCGCGCTCTCCGGTCCTCGTTTTGACGGGAATGCGTTTGCGCTCCAAGCACTTAGCGATGGAGCTGCTTATGCGGTCGTAAGCGACGAAGGGCTTGCCCGGAAAGACAATCGGTGCCTTTATGTGCCGGATACGCTTGTGGCGTTGCAGGAACTGGCACACACCCATAGGATGCACTTCGACATCCCGGTTATCGCCATAACGGGAACCAATGGGAAGACGACGACCAAAGAGCTGACCCGCTCTGTCCTCGCCCAAAAGTACGCCGTTCTTTCCACCGAGGGGAACTTCAATAACCATATCGGGGTGCCTCTGACGCTGCTCCGACTTACAGAAAAGCACGAGATTGCGCTTGTAGAAATGGGCGCCTCAGGGGCGGGAGAAATAGCGCTTTTGGCCTCTATCGCTCATCCGACAGTCGGCCTGATTACGAATGTGGGGAAGGCGCATCTTGAAGGCTTTGGCTCGATAGAAGGGGTGCTTGAGGCCAAAAGTGAACTGCCGAAGTATCTTAAAGCGCATGGCGGAACCTATTTTCTCAACGCGGATGACCCGAGGCTTTTTGCCAAATGGGCTTCTTTTGCCACGGTTACTTACGGGTTGGACAAAGACAGGCACCCGGGTCTCTCGGGTGTTATCCTTCGGGATCATCCTTTTCTCGAAATGAGCGTCTTTCCTGCTGAAAAGTCCATAGAGATTCGGACGCACCTCACAGGAAAATACAATTACCAAAACGTCCTTGCTGCCACGGCTGTGGGCTTGCATTTCGGCGTCAGCCCGGAGCAAGTCAAAACGGCTGTTGAAGGATATTACCCTTCGAATAGTCGTTCGCAAGTTATCGAGTGGAGTAACGGCATCACCGTGATTATGGATGCTTACAACGCCAACCCCTCCAGTATGATGGCAGCGCTCAAGAACTTGGCTGAGCTCTCTCTACCCCGCAAGATTGCCATCCTTGGGGATATGCTGGAGCTTGGGACGGCTTCCGAAGCCGAGCACACTGCAGTGGTCGAGTGGCTCAAGTCGGAACCCGAAATCACGCCCTATCTGTGTGGCAAAGAGTTTCGGAAGGCGGCGGACGGCATTTTCCCCGTATATGAGACTTCGGACGACCTTGTGCGTCACCTCTCCGATGTCCGTGTCACCGACGGCTCCTGCATCCTCATCAAGGGCTCTCGCGGCATCGCTTTGGAAAAAGTCCTCTCCGCACTCCGGGAGCTTTATCAGTAACTTACCGCATCTCTCAGACTTATGGATTCGGCAGTGCTTTACGCCCTTGGACTGACACTTTTCGCAGGGCTTTCGACAGGAATCGGAAGCGGTATCGCGTTAGTGGCCAAGCGGACCAATCCTTCCCTTTTGGCTCTCTCCCTCGGGCTTTCTGCAGGGGTGATGATTTATATCTCCTTTATGGAGCTCTTGTCTTCCTCTCTGGATGTCCTCAGACCTGCGTATGGGGACTTCCGTGGCGAACTCTTTGGCGTGCTGGCTTTCTTCGGAGGTATCTTGCTGATTATGTTGCTCGACTTCGTGATCCCCGAGGACGAAAACCCCCACGAAGTCCACGCTGTCGAAGATATAGCCGGGTCACAAGCCCCCTCTCCGGACAAACAGGGTAGCCTGCGCAGGGTAGGGCTGATGAGCGCGCTCGTCATCGCTATACACAACTTTCCGGAGGGGATGGTCACATTCCTCACTGCCCTCAATGACACGACGCTCGCCATACCCATTGCCGTCGCCATCGCTATCCACAACATCCCCGAAGGTATCTCCGTCGCGGTGCCGATTTTCTATGCTTCCGGCAATCGCAAAAAGGCCTTTTGGGTCTCTTTTTCCTCCGGGCTTGCCGAGCCGGTCGGTGCCTTCGTGGCATATCTCATCCTTTCGCCATTCCTCACGCCCTCGCTCCTTGCGATACTTAATGCCGTCATTGCCGGCATTATGGTCTACATCTCACTGGACGAACTCCTGCCGACGGCCGAAGCTTATGGCAAACACCATCTCGCGATCCTTGGTCTCGTGATCGGTATGGCGGTAATGGCGCTCACTCTACTTATCTTATGATCTCTATTCTCCCGAAATCAAAATTTTGGGCAAAGGTTCTCGATTGGATGGGGTGGAAACCCATCCTCATCGAGAATCGCCCTAAGCAGTCGGTTATGGCTGTCGCACCTCATACTTCCAACATAGACTTCTTCGTCGGTCTCTTCTATTACCTCGCCTATTACGGTAAGCCCAACTTCCTGATTAAGAAAGACTGGTTCGTCTTCCCCCTGAATTATTTCTTCAAAGCCATCGGAGGCGTCTCCGTGAGTCGCCGAAAGGGCGGAGGAACGGTGCAGGCGATGGCGGATGCCTTCAAGCATCATCCCATCCTTCATCTCGCCATTGCCCCGGAAGGATCCCGGAGAGGGGTCGAAAAGTGGAAAACGGGCTTCCTCCGCATCGCCGACCTTGCCAAAGTACCGATCGAAATCACCAAGATAGACTACAAGCGCAAAGAGGTCGGCATCCTCAAGATATTCAACCCCACGGGCGACATAGAGAAGGACATCGAGTTCATTCGCTCCTTCTTTACGAAGGAAATGGCGCTCTACCCCGCACTCTTTGACGACCTCCACAAGTGAAACTGACGGTCTCGCTCCTTCAGATGGAGCAGAAACAAAAAGACTACGAAGCCAATCTCCGTGCTGTCCGTGACTTTTTCCGCACTCTGCCGGAAAAGACGGACATAGCGGTACTGCCCGAGATGTGGACCACCGGCTTTATGACCACGAAAGAAGAATTGGATCGAGAGCTGATTGAAGAGGCGTTCCAAAAGGGTAGGGAAGCGATGAAAGCACTGGCATCGGAGTACGGCACCGCCGTGTACGGCTCGCTTATCGAACCGTTAGCGAATGGCAAACTCTCCAATAGCGCCTTTTTCGTAGACGAGAGCGGAAAAGAGATCGGCTATTACCCCAAGCACCAACTCTTTGGTCCCGGAGGCGAAAAGAAGTACTTCAGCGCGGGAGACAGGCGGGTGCAGATTGCGTACAAAGATTTCCAAATACGCCTCGCCGTCTGCTACGATCTCCGCTTCCCTATTTGGCTACGCCAAGACCGCAGCCTTGGTCTCTATGACCTTCTGCTCTTCTGCGCCAATTGGCCCGAGCCGAGACAGGAACACTGGCAAACGCTCCTTAAAGCCCGCGCCATCGAAAACCAAGCTTTCGTGGCCGCCACGAACCGCGTCGGAAAAGGTCCCGCCGATTTGCATTATCCCGGGCTCTCTGCCGTATATGATGCGTGGGGGACTTCTATTGCCGTCGGAGACCCCGCCCGTGCCGGCTGGCTCACCGCCACGCTTTCCGCTGACGAGCTTGCTACCACCCGCAAATCTTTCCCTGTCCTCGACACTCTCGATTCTTTCTCATTATGAGTCTTCATCCGCTTATGCCGACGGGTGAATTTTCCGCCATTGGAAAATAAACTTTCTTCCGCATAAAAGTTTGACTATCTGCGGTGGCACTTTGTGGATTCAGCGTGTCTAAGAGCTTTGGGGACTACAAAGATACGATCGAAAAGGCTCCGTCTGCAAGCCCGCGGGAGTATGGGGTAGAAAGTTACGGGACGGCGGAGGTTTATTAAAGGTCTCGGAATGAACCGGGTTGCGTCTCCTTGTCGTACCCTAACTTTTCTCCTCTCTTCTTGCATACCCCGTTATTCCCCCTTTTCTTCTTGTCGTAGGGGCGCACAATGGGCTGTATCCCCCATCGAGTTGCGTCTATTATGACTGATTCCCTACCTTCGTTTTAGATATAAGAGAGAGCAGTTTAAACCGTACATTGAGACTATCCATAGGTGGATTCGCCAGATGAATCACCTCCACCTTAAGAACATATAAATATCCCGGCTCAAACTCGAATCCGTCAATAAAACCTACGGGATATGCTTTCCATCTATTTTCTCCATCAATTCTAATCAGCATACCATCAACATACTTTGGACCACCAAAAATCTCTACCGGTACAATTTCCGAAGAGATCACAACAATCTTTTCTTTTGACCAATCAAGCTCTTTATTGTCGTCAAGACAGGAAATAGCACAAAAAGACAGCAACAAAAACAGCAGAGAGTGTAGTAAATAATTAACCTTCATACCGCATACCGTGGGCTTAAAAGTTGTTTTCAATTCGACCGTTTTCCGGAGGATAGGGATTCCCATTATTTTCTACAAATGTATCCTTTATTCCAGAAAGTTGCAAGGGAAAATACGCCCCCTCAATTCCGCAAGTTAAAGGAGAAGAGTAGGGACCGCGGAGTGGGCGGGTAAGCGAGCGTAGCTCGGAGAGCTACAAATCTCATAGCCTCGGGTCGCAGCCCCAAAGGGGCGAGACCTGAAGAAAGGGAGCAAACAAAAAAACAGAGGGTCGAAGACCCTCATCTCATTCACTCTCTATTTCGATTTCGGGCAAGATGTGGGTTAAGTATTCTTCGTTATATTCAGTCTCTGTTTGTCCCAATATAAGTCTAAGCTCTTCTTCAAAGGTATATGTTTTATGATGCTCCGGCTGGTTTCTAATATATTCGGCTATCCTTGCGATGTGTTGTGCTGTATAGCCGTGTACCGCATACTCTCTTTGCCACTTAAAAGGTCGCCGTGGATCAGTATACCTATTCATCACGAGATTGGATTTTACTTTTAAGTCTTGAATAAGTGTGCTAATCGCCGTGGTGGGGCTGTTTTGAACAAGTAGGTGTACATGGTCGGGATTACAATAAATCTCTATCTTCTTAAAACCATGTTTTTTACAGACATTTACCATTAACCCCCTGTATCATTTCTCTCAGTTCTTCATTCACCAGCCTTTTCCTGTATTTCACCGCAAATACGATGTGAAGATAAACGTTATTGTACGACATATCATAGGGTGGTTTATATGATACCTCCCAAAGGTATATAATTATTATCGTCCGAGGCACCTATTACGCGTAGAGAGGTGAGGGTCTTCGACCCTCTACAGTTTGATTTGCTCCTTGTCCTCGGGTCTCGCCCCTCCGGGGCTGCGACCCGAGGCTGTGATATTTGTAGCTCTTCGAGCTACGCTCACTTCTCGTCCGCAGGGCTGGCTCCCGATGGCAAACTTATCCCTCCGTTTGTTCGTTACCTGCTCAGCTGACGCCTCTTGCACCCTTTTTACGAAAGGGTGAGGCGGAAGTCGGAGACGATTTCTGAGAGAATGGCAGAGGCGGGGCGGATGGAAGTGATTTGGGAAGCGGCTTGGCCTATTTCCAGCTCTCCATCCGCGAGGTTACCGAGTGCCATACCCTCGCGGGCACGCCCTACGCCTTTTATCCCGCGAAGTTCGTCTGCGGAAGCGCCACGGTCTTCGGCTTCTTTGATGAGGTCGAAATAGGCGCCTTTGACCAATCGGGTAGGGGAGACCTTTTTGTACAAAAGCATCGTGTCACCTTCGCCAAGTGTGAGGCAATAGTCCTTGAAAGCGGGATGGGCGGCGCTTTCCTTAGAGAGGGCAAACGCAGTACCGATCTGTACGCCCACTGCTCCGAGGCAAAAGGCGGCCGCCATCGCCCGACCGGACGCAATCCCGCCTGCCGCAATCACGGGGATGGACACTGAGTCGCACACGTCAGGGAGAAGGCACAGCGTCGTCGTCTCTTCGCGTCCGTTGTGTCCGCCGGCCTCAAAACCCTCTGCCACAACGGCATCGCATCCGGCTTCCTCGACTTTGCGGGCAAACTTGCTGCTGCTCACCACATGAGCCACGGTCATCCCGGCGTCTTTCAGAATCTTGGTGTAGGTCTTGGGGTTGCCAGCAGAGGTGAAGACGACGGGGGGCTTCTCCTCCAAAACCACTTGCACGTTGGCTTCGGAATACTTATTTGTGCTGATTGGGATATTGACCCCGAAAGGCTTATCCGTGAGCGCCCGCACTTTGCGGATATTTTCCCTCAAGTCATCGGGGCGCATAGACCCGGAGCCGAGAAGTCCCAGACCGCCTGCCCCGCTTACGGCAGCTGCGAGCTCAGGACCGGAGCACCAGATCATCCCGCCGGAGATCACCGGGCACTTGATCTCAAAAAGTTTACAAATAGGATTATTCTCGAAAGTCGTTGGTATCATATCGTTTGGTCTGTACAAAAAAGTGAGGCGTCAAAACTTGAACATACCAAATGTACCAATTAACCGAATACACATCCGTCTTTTGGACGAATGATTTCAGACGTCCTTTCGGCGACGGCTCCCAGACACAGACCAAATCGGTGGCTCTTCGGTGATTGCTTTCAGATACAGACCAAAAAATAAATTTCGGTCCGAGTCTTTTCTTCCTTCCGCACAGACCTAAAATAGTTCGAGACACAGACCAAGATTTTGACCCCCTCCCGGTCGCCCTATCCTCTTCTCACAATGCACCTCTAATAAGTGTTATGTAAAATTGGAGGTCAAGGAAGAAGATTGAGGTAAGAGTACGTATTCGTTAGTGGGAAGTGGGAAGTGGGAAGTGGGAAGTGGGAAGTGGGAAGTGG
>JASBZK010000035.1 GCA_029983505.1 Porphyromonas sp. | reverse complement strand
TGAGTCAAAGGTCTCGTTTTTGGGTTTTATGGGTATGTTTGTGTAGGCGAAGACTGCCGAAAGCAGGACTTGCTTCGGATGCCGCCCATTCATTTCACTAACGACAAGGAAACGAGATAAGTTTATTATTTTAATGGCTCACCAACACACACAGGAGGACATCTCAGAAACAGAGAAGGCACACAAACCTTGGTACCGAACGACCCCTGCCATCCTCGCGGGCATCATCGTACTCTTCTTGGCGCTGAGCTACGCCTACTTCTATCCCGCGGCGTTTGAGGGTAGGGTGCTCTTTCAGATGGACGGCGCAGCTGCTGCCGGCACAGGTCGGGATGTAAAGGCGCTCGAAGAAGAGACGGGAGAAGTGTCGAGGTGGACGGGGAGCCTCTTCGGGGGAATGCCCACCTATCAGATATCGCCGAGCTACCCTTCCGTGCACCCGGTCAGGGACTTTGGCGAATTCTTACGCTTGGAATGGCCCCTCGATTTGATGCCGGGAGACACTTATCTCCTTTTTATGCTCCTTATGGGCGGGCTGCTTTTCTTCAAAAGTTGGGGTACCAAGTGGAGTCTCAGTATATTGGGCGCCTTGATGTGGACTTTTTCGTCCTATTTCTTGATCCTTATTGATGCGGGACACTTGTGGAAACTCTTGGCATTGGCTTACGTGCCGCCTACGATTGCGGGCTTGGTCTATGCCTTTCACCGCCGAAGATACGTCTTGGGCGCTGTCGTGACCGGTATTTTTACGGCGCTTCAGGTCTACTCCAACCACGTCCAGATGAGCTATTATTTCGCTTTCGTGATGGCTGCAATGGTCATAGCTTGGGGCGTGGAGGCCGCCAAAACCAAAGAATGGGCGCATTTCGGCAAAGCTCTCGGAGCGGTAGCCCTCGGCGGCGTACTCGGTCTCCTTATCAACGGCTCCAACCTTTACCACACTTGGGAGTACCAAAAGGAGACTATGCGCGGGGGACGGGAGATTACTGTGCCCGGCGACAACGAGAGCCCGAAGTCCGAGAAGGACGGTCTCGACAAAGCCTACATCACTCAGTGGAGCTACGGCATTGACGAGATGCTTACGTTCCTTATCCCCGATGCCAAAGGCGGTTACTCTGCGGCGATCGGAGGAGAGAAGGTGATGGAGGAGGGTCTGCAGGGCGAAGCGGCTCAGTTTGTGGCTCAGCAAAACCGTTATTGGGGTGACCAACCTTTCACTGCGGGACCTGTCTATGTCGGTGCGTTTGTCCTGCTCCTTGCCTTTTTCGGGATGATTGTGGCCAAAGGACCGATGAAGTGGGCGATCATAGCCGTGACGGCTCTTACCGTGATGCTCTCTTGGGGGCATAACTTCCCCGCGTTGACCAACTTCTTTATCGACTATTTCCCGCTGTACAATAAGTTTCGCACCCCATCGTCCATCCTCGTGGTGGCGGAGTTCACCCTGCCGGTCTTTGCGGTATGGGGGCTCTCGCTTTTGCTCAAAGACAGGGATGCCACAAAGCGCAAAGACTACTTGAGAGCTGTGCAGATCTCGGTGGTTGTCACAGTCGGTGTGACCCTTTTTGCGCTCGTGATGAGTCCGGCATCGAGTTTCTTGAGTGAAGCAGAGCGGTCGGCTTTTGCTTCTTACGCCTCTCAGTACCCCCAAATGGGACAGATGTCAGAAGCGCTCGAAAAAGTGCGCCGCAGTATCTTCGTCTCGGATGCGTACAGGACGCTCTGGATCCTCCTTGTAGGGATTGTCCTCCTTACGCTTTATGTCAAGGGGAAGCTCAAGTCCGGTCTCTTCCTCGCCGGAGTGGGGGTGCTTTGTCTCGTGGATCTCTGGACCGTGGACAAACGCTACCTCAATGACGGCAAATATCTCCCCAAGACGGAAGTGGATGCCCGCGTCGGTAGGATGACACCTTCCGACCTCAAGATTTTGGAGGACACGACACAGTACCGTGTGATGAACCTCACCGTGAATACCTTTAACGACGCGACTACGTCGTATCTACACCGCTCCGTAGGAGGGTATCATGCGGCTAAGCTCCAGAGGTACCAGGATGTCATTGACGGCTACCTCTCCAAGTTCGACACGAATGTCCTAAGGGCTCTGAATACGAAATACTACATCGTCCCGGACAGCGCGGGCGGTCAGAATGTCGTGACCGACAAGGACGCCTATGGCGACGCTTGGTTTGTCTCCGAAGTGCGGAAAGCAAAGAATGCGGACGAAGAGTTTCGCACACTGGGAGAGGTGCCCCTCAATCAGATAGCTGTGGTGGCTCCGCCGTTTGGAGAAAAAGTGGCGGAAAAGTTTGCAAAAGACAGCCTCTCTGTCGTATCTTTGCAGAGCTATAAACCCAACGAAGTGCGGTACCGTACTACGA
Organism: Porphyromonas sp.; assembly: GCA_029983505.1. Classification (GTDB taxonomy): domain Bacteria; phylum Bacteroidota; class Bacteroidia; order Bacteroidales; family Porphyromonadaceae; genus Porphyromonas_A. Next base: position 14,799 of record JASBZK010000035.1, on the reverse strand, counting down.
ACTCCGGCGATGGTTTTGCCGTCTTCTCGGAGATTTTTTACCCGCACGGATGGACAGCTACCATCGACGGAAAGGAAGCCCCGATACTGAGGGCGGACTATATCCTCAGGGGGCTTGAGATACCCTCCGGGACGCACGAAGTGGTCTTCGCGTTCCACCCAAAGTCTTTGAAGATTACGGAGACCATTTCTTACATATCAAGCTTCATTCTCTTAGTTCTCGGGCTGTTTGAAGCCCGGAAACTCTATAACCGCAAACGAAAAGAACCATTATGAACGTCATCCATCTTGGGAGCGTAGACTCCACCAACAACTATCTCAGATATCTGGTCGAACAGGATCCGGACCTCGAGACATACACCATCGTCACGGCCGACAGCCAGACCCAAGGCAAAGGGCAGAGGGGCAATAAATGGGACAGCGAACCGGGAATGAACCTTCACTTCTCTATGCTTCTGCGTCCCGATCTCCTTGCCGCGCCGAAGGCGAGACTCTTTGACATCAATGTCATTTCGGCGCTTGCCGTGAGAGAGGCGCTTAATGACCGCATCTCTCGAAGCAGGGTCTTCATCAAGTGGCCGAACGACATCCTTGTGGAGGACAAAAAGATCGCCGGCATCTTGACGGAGAACCAGTTCTCCGGCTTCGCTCTCGAATACTCCATCGTCGGAATAGGCGTCAACGTGAACCAGACCGACTTCCACGATTACCCGAGACCTGCTACCTCCCTCGCCATCGAGTCCGAAGGAGAAGTCGACCTCCTACAGCTCAGTAAGGACATCGCTAAGGGTATCCGCAAAAGAATAGACAACCTGCCCGCCTCTGCCGACGACCTAAGGAATAAGTACCACCAGCACCTCTACAAGCTGGGCGACAGCGAGTGGTACAAGACTTCGGATGGCGAGATTTTCAAAGGCACCATACAGCATGTGGAGGAAAACGGACTTCTGATTATTCGCGACGACGCTACGGGCAAAAACAGAAGTTTTGCCTTTAAGCAGGTGCAGTTTATGACCGGTGAAAACTGACGCTTTGGCACAGGAAACGCCGCCATTGGAGATTGAGGAGACGAAAGACGGTACGCCGACCCTTTTTGTCCCCTCCCTCTGTGAGCATTACCACTCCACGTTTGGAGCCCGCACCGAGAGCGAGTATATTTTCATCGGTCAGGCGCTCCGTAAGTGGACTGATCTGCACCCGGGGAGTTGTACGGTTCTCGAAGTGGGCTTCGGCACCGGTTTGAATGCACTATTGACGCTCTTGGAGACTGAGACGAGTGGTGTCTCGGTGTTGTATCACACGTTCGAGAACGTCCCTCTTCCGCTTGATTTGATTAGGGATATGTGGCAAAAGACCCTTCGGAAGGACGAGTGGATTTGGATGGAAAAGATTCACGAGGCAGACTGGAATCGGGCGATTCCGCTCTCGGATCGATTTACGATTTTCAAACACTGTGCCGACCTTCTCTCTTCCGACCTCCCTCCGGCAGACGTGATCTATATGGACGCTTTTGCCCCCGAGAAGACACCGCTTCTCTGGACGGAGGATTTTCTCGGGAAGCTCTACGGCGCAGCCTGTGATGGCGCCCGGTTTGCCACCTATTGCGCCAAGGGAGAGATTCGGAGGCGGCTCTTGAGAGTGGGGTTTCGGGTCTTCCGGACACTGGGACCTCCCGGGGGTAAGAGGGAAATTTTGACCGCACAGAAAGATTACGAGATATTTCCGGAACACAGCAATTGAGTTATGACAAAGAAAAGAATAGGCATCCTCTCATCCGGTGGCGATGCGCCGGGCATTAACGCGGTGATACGCGCCATCGGGAAAACCGGCATCGCGACCTACGACTATGAGATTTTGGGGTTCCAGGACGGCTTCACCGGCATCACGGAGCGGGAGTATGACATCCTCGGGAAGGACAAACTCTCCTCTCTCCTCAGCCGTGGAGGGACGATATTGGGTTCCAGCAGAGACAAAGCCTTTAGGAAGTCTTTGCAGAAAGGAGATGAGACAGCCAAAGAGTTCGCCAAAGCGTGGAAAGAGCTTGACCTCGAAGCCTTGGTCTGCATCGGTGGCAACGGCACTCAAAAGACGGCAGCAACCGTTTCTTCTCTTGGGTATAACGTCATCGGCATCCCCAAGACGATAGACAATGACGTGTGGGGGACGGACGAAACTTTCGGGTTCGACACGGCGGTGAGCATTGCCACTGAGCTTATCGACCGCATCCACAGCACGGCGCAGAGCCACAAACGGGTCATCCTTGTCGAGGTGATGGGTCACGACGCAGGCTGGATTGCGCTCCACGCCGGTATGGCATCCGGAGCTGACGTAATCCTCCTTCCCGAGCTCGGATGTGACCCGGAGATTGTGGCAGATGCCATCAAGGCACGATATGAGGAGGGCAAAAACTATGCGATCATCGTCGTTGCGGAGGGCTTGCGTATGGAGGGACAAGACACGGAAAAGGGCGAGAGTCCGAGTGCTTTTCTTCAGAATTGGTTGCGCGAACACGTCGGCATCGACAGCCGTACCACCGTCCTCGGCTATGTCCAAAGAGGGGGGGCGCCGTCTTCGCACGACCGAAACCTCTGCACCCGGATGGGAGCCTACGCCGCACACCTCATTCACGACGGCGTGTATGGGGTGATGGTGAGCCTCAGGAACGGCAAAATGACCCACATCCCCCTCAGCGAGACGAATGGTAAACTCAAACTGGTCAAGCCGGCCGACGAGCTTATTAACTACGGGCGGCAAATGGAGGTCAGTTTCGGGGTCGACTTCGCGAAAATCCGCACCAAACTTGACGACTGACCCCGGGTATAGAAATGAACTTTTGCGAGACACGGACCGAAAAGTTTTTCGTCACAGAGTAAGCCCGTTTCCTTGCACGGATCCCGAACCTCATTTCGGTACGTACGAAATGCAGCTACTTCCTCGGGTACTGATTGATCCAAAATGAAAAGAACAACCGTTGCGCTTACATTCACCATCCCCTATTTCATAGAGGATGACGGCTCTTACTTGGAAGTCGTGCTTTATGCCGGTGGGGATGTCCTCTGTCCTCCTTCTGTCCTACGTCTGCATCGTACGGAGGAAGGGGAAACCCTATGGACGGGCGTGATGGAGCTTGACCGAAGAGATGTGCGTCATATGAGGTATGCGTACCGTGTCCGAAATGCTTCCGGTGCACTCCTTCGCACCGAGCCGGACTTGCCTCACGCGTATCCATTCCCGAAAGTGCCCGATTCGTCTCTTCTCGTAGAAGACGTCTGGATAGATCCGACTCCGGAGCACGTCCTCTCGAATCCTGCGCTTCGTCCTTTTCTCCCCAAGAAAAAAGGGGTGTACTACACTTTCAAGCTCCCTGCATTCTCCAAAGGGCATTCCCTTTACGCATTGTCCGAGCCTTTTCCCTATCCCGGTGATTTGGTCGTGGTGGGTGAGCATCCGCTTCTGGGACGATGGGAGCCGAAGTTCGGTCTCTTCCTTTCCCCTTACGAAAGCGGAGGGTACTATTTCCGGTTTCCCGCGGAGATAGAGGAGACGGATTATAAGTTCGTCCTCATCTCTTCGGATGGGAAAGTACTTTGGGAGAATGGAGCTAATCGCCACTATAGACGGAAAGAGTCGGGGCTGACTTCGTACACCCATCTCGCTAAGCCCGTTTTTGACGGGGTGAGGGAGGAAAAGATGCCCCAAATGGAAGGGACTGCCGTGCCACTTTTCTCTCTGAGGACAGAGCGGTCGTTTGGGGCAGGGGATTTCTCGGATGCCAAAGACTTCGTGGATTGGCAGTCGGAAGTAGGGCAACACGTCCTACAGCTCTTACCGATTTATGACACCAGGTTCACGGACAGCCCCCGAGACACTTATCCGTATAACGCCACGACCACCATCGGCATCCATCCCCTGTACCTTGATGTGCGGAAGTTGCCTTTCTACGACGATGCGCCCCGGATGACACGAGACGGATGGGAGAGGCGGGCATTGGTGCTGAATGCCGGAGACAAGGTCGATTACCCTGAGGTTCTTTCGCTGAAACTCGACGTAGCTCGTTATTCTTTTCGCAGGTACATCCGTTCCTCCTCCGGACAGCTCTACAAGGAGCTCGAGACCCTATTCGGAGACCTATATGATACGGTGCTGTCGGAGCTGAGAGGGTACGCTTTCTTTTATTCCCAAAAGAGACAGCACCCGGGCTGTGAAGTGGAGGTATGGCCGAAGTATGATCCGGAGCATCTTAAAGAGGATGAGGAGTACTATTTCTCGCTTTTCCTCCAATGGCAGCTCTATGCGCAGCTGAAAGACCTCTCATCCTACGCCCGCTCGAAAGGTGTCCTCCTAAAGGGAGATTTGCCCATCGGGGTGGGGCTGAACAGTGCGGATGCTTGGATGCACCCTGAGCTTTTTCACGTAGATATGGAGGCAGGATCGCCCCCTGATGCGTTCTCAGAGGATGGTCAAAACTGGCGGTTCCCTACGTATGATTGGGACGCAATGGCTCGTGACGGTTATGCCTGGTGGCGTAGGCGTCTGGTCGTGATGGGGCGGTATTTCAGTCTCATCAGAGTGGATCATATCCTCGGTTTCTTCCGCATCTACAGTATCCCGAGGGTAGGGGACGGGAATCTCTCCGGCTATTACGTGCCGGCTTTTGGTTATCAAGAGGATGAGGTCTCCGATATTCTGCCTTTTTTCTCGAGAGATGCCGAAGGACTCTACCACCCGCACCTTTACCCCGAGAAGGAACCACTCTATGCGTCCCTCCCGACCGGTCTCAAAGAGCGTCTCCTCTACTATCGGGACGAATACTTCTACCGACGCAATGAGGACTTGTGGCGCAGTACGTCACTTGAGCGCATCTCCGGTACGCTTGCCGTGTCGCCGATGGTTGTTTGTGCCGAAGATCTCGGCGTACTCCCGAAGTCGGTTCCCTCCGTACTCAGAGCTTTCGAGATATTGTCTCTGGAGGTGCTGCGGATGCCCAAAAAGCCGGGGCGCCTCTACGTGTCCCCGGAGGATATCCCCTATCTCTCCGTCCTCACCACTTCGACGCACGACACCTCCACGATGCGTGAGTGGTGGCTCGATGAGCTTGATGAAGCAGGGCGGCACGACCTGTCCGAACTTTACGGCTGTAAGGTCTCAACCGGTTCTCTGATACGGGCTCTGCGTCGCTTGGATAACCTCTTCCTCATCCTTCCGCTCCAAGACTGGTTCACTCTCGCGCATTACAATAGCGCTGTCCCGGCACGCGATGAGCGGATAAATGCCCCATCGGATCCGGATTATGTCTGGGACTACCGTATGTATGGATTTATCAAAGATCTGCCGGTCAACCTTTGACCGTATGATTGTAAAAAGATGTTCTTTATCTGTATGAAACCTTCTTCCAAACTTCCCCTTTTCCTCTCTGCGCTTGCCTCTGTACCGGCGCTTTGGGCGCAAGAAAAACCCAACATTGTCTTCTTCCTCGTCGACGATATGGGCATCGGAGACATCAGCGTCTATGGCCAGCGGTATATCCGTACGCCCAATCTTGAAGAGTTGGCCAAGGAAGGGATGACTTTCACTCAAGCTTATGCCGGGTGTACCGTCAGTGCGCCGTCCCGAGGTTCACTTCTTACGGGCAAACACACCGGTCACAGCTACATCCGCGGCAATAAGGATACGCCCAATCCAGACGGTCACGTGTATGACCGTGCCTTGAAGTCCGGTGAAGTGACGCTCGGAGAGCTGATGAAAGAGGCCGGCTATGCCACCGCCTGCATCGGCAAATGGGGTCTCGGCGGACCGAACACGGAAGGGGCGCCCAACGTGCAGGGATTCGATTACTTCTATGGCTACCTCGGTCAGCTTAACGCCCACGACCATCGCCCGCCATTCCTTCACGAGAATAACACCGAGATCAAACTGGACGGAAAGGTCTTTGCGCAGGATCTTTTTGTGGAAAAAGCTCTGAAGTATCTTGATGAGCGCTCTGAGGACAAGAAGCCTTTCTTCCTGTACTTCACGCCCGCTCTGCCTCACGCCGACCTTGATATCGATGAGGATGAGCGGAAAGCCTACGACGGCAAATTCCTCGAGAAGCCATACGACGGACGCTCCGGTTATAAGCCGGTAGAAAAACCGCTCTCCACTTACGCGGCGATGGTCACCAGAATCGATAAGGATGTCCGGCGCGTGATTGATGAACTCAAGAAAAACGGACAGTTTGAGAATACCATCTTCATCTTCTCATCCGACAACGGCACCCACATTGAAGGTGGTCACGACCCCTATTTCTTTGACGGCAACGGTCCGTATCGCGGGACGAAGCGTGATCTCTACGAGGGCGGAATCCGTACGCCTTTCATCGTTTCTTGGCCAGGTGTGGTAAAGCCCGGGAGTGTCTCCTATCATATCGCCGCTTTTTGGGACATTTTCCCGACGCTCGCCGAGCTCACAGGTCAAAACGTGCCTTCCGGTATCGACGGAATCTCCATTCTGCCGACACTTACCGGCAAAGGAGAGCAAAAGCAACACGAGTACCTCTACTGGGAGTTTGAAGAGGAAGGCGGCAAACAAGCGGTCAGAGTAGGGGACTGGAAGCTGATAAAGCTCAATATAAATAATCCCGAGAAGACGCGTTACGAGCTTTACAACATAGCTGCTGACCCGGGTGAACTCAGCGACGTGGCAGATCAGTACCCCGGTCTCGTAGACCGCTACGCCCGCTATATCGACAGTGCCCACACCCCTTGGGTCGAGTAATCGGTAGGTAAGAGTATTTTTGTCCGATAGACGCCAGGCTTTTGGGTCAGACCGAAATAAAATTTTCGGTCTGACCCAAAAAATATCGCCGCACGAACCGACACTTTTTCCTCGGTCCGTATCTTTCGGCAGAGGAAAAAGGAGTTGTATTTTCCAGTAGGAAGTGCAATAAGGGCAGACAAGATAAGGCAACCGTGCCAAGAAAAACTTAACTACAAAAACCTTTGGAAGCTCTCTTCCTTAGTCTATGACCCTACCCCAGTTGCATTAGACTTAGGAATGTACCCTCCTAAGTGTACTCCTCATTTTTCATTGAATATCCAAAATTATTATTACATTTGCAAAACAAAAACATGCCAACCCCATAATGAGGATAGTGTCTCAAACAATAACTAAAACTTTTTGATCATCTGTTTTTCTTATGAAAAAAACAACATCATCTCTGGTCTTGCTTACAGGAGTGCTTGCACTTGCTTCCTGTGCACATAACCTAAACAACGGAGTGAAGAATCCTGTGGAAACCACGGGGCTGCCGGTCTCGGTCAATATCCGCTCCGAGGAATCCGGATTATTGCCGGAAAGGTTCTTGGGCTATGGATTTAATCTTGTGGCTCACCATCGTGACGACCAAGACGGTATGTCCCGTGTGCCCGTCTTGGATATGGAAAGGATTAACAACCGAACACCTTGGAATCCTTGGAATACGAACGTAGACCCAACAAAGATGCCACGCCCCAAGATTATTGTTTCTACCGAGACTACCCGCCCGCATTACTCGGATGTGAGTAAGAACTGGGACTCGTACAACTTCGACAGTATTAATATCTCGCTTGACGGAACCTTCAAAAAAGTCACCTTTGACATTGACTACAAGAGGACAACAGAACACAGCGTACAATCCCACATTCGAAGATCATTTTGTTACGATATAAACCATAAGGTTACACTCAAAGGCCTACCTAAAGTTTACTCATACTACATCAGTGAATTATTTTACTACGACTTAACCGCATTGCCTGCAGAGGAGCTTGTACAGGAATACGGGACTCACTTGGTCACCTCGTATGACCTCGGAGCATTTGCCAATCTTGTCTTTTATGCAAATGCTTCTGTCTTTTCATCGGATGAAAGCTCGAAGCTCGCAGGTTCTTTACTTGGAGCTAAACTTGACTCAGGAATAGCCCGGAAAGCCAAAGAAAATCGGAAAGAGCTGTCCGTCCGTTACTCACAAGGCGGAAGTGATTATTTCCCAGAAAACCTCGTTTGGTCACCGGAAAAGTTCGAGTTTGGAGTAACGAAAGGCATAGATCCCAAGGAATGGTATGCGAAGAAAAGACCTGGCGATGACCCGTTTATCTCCCTTTCGCAGTCTGCCGGGCTAATCTCCATACCTGATCTTATTCCCGACCCCTATCTGAAATTGAAGTATGCTTGCGGGATTCTCCATGCTACAAACCCCGGAAAAAAGATCCAATATGTCATTTGTGACCCCGACACTTTCGAACCTATAAAACTATCCAACGGGTTTATTTATTTCACCAATACTTCATTCAGTTCTGTAGATGTCAATATCTATTACGGGAATAAGATGATGTATTTTAGTCCGAGTGCCTTGGGGCAAGGAGTATCTACCTCGAGTGTGTGGTCGGTTCAGATTTTACCGGACGGAAGAGCTGTGTTAAGACACCGGACAGGAAGCTACCTAACAAAAAATCTGACTCTTCTTAAAGCGAACCAACCTACTGAGGAATGTTATTTCGTCCTTAATCCGATCGTACCACAAAAGGGGTACAGTGATCTTTATTCTTGGGGCAATATTATGTTCAAAAAATAAGAACAAACACCAAAAGCAGCACATTCGATATGAGATTTTTAGTTATAGGCATTGGCATAATTTCAGTAGCATTAGGGGTATCTGCTTGCACCACTAACGCTCCTTCCGAAAAATTAGACTATACACTTCCCCGGGCAAATGTAGATCTACTACGTTCTCCAAATGAAGACGAGGTACTTAAGACCGTTAAAATCGTCGTACTGGATGGGGTAAATACTCTTAGCTTCGAAAACTCGGAGGATCTCCAAGCATTTAGCAACTACTGCTTTACTATGCCCTCAGAGAAGTCGATTGCCTTCATTAAGAAGAGATTGAACGTCACTCCTTACCTATCTCAGTTGTTTGATTATTATAGAGATATAGAGTATCTTGACAGAACTGTCTCAAACAGGGAGTCAGCAATTTTTGCCCTTGATTCACTAAGCTCTGTATACGCATCAAGTCTAATTTTTGATAAGGACAAAGTTGCCTATATCAACTGCCTTCGAGAAGACGAAGCCATCGTTGCCAACACCGATGGCAAGTACATTGTAGGTGGAGAAATTAGGGCAATACGTAAAGTAGAATCCTTGGATGAACTTAAGTGTCACACAATAGAGACGAAGTGGGTACCATCAGACCAACCAGGTCTAAGAGCGAATAATCCATACGCCATTACACGTGACCGAAAAGCTATTATGAGCCTGTCATATAATCCACAAGAGAAGGAAATAGCAGTTACGTTCACCGCCCAAAAGAAGATTCTCTTCGGATTAGCTTGGAACTCATACAACACGACCTATAGCGGAAGACTTCAAACCTCGGATTTGGGAGCAGAGTTTTATGTGTACGGACAATACGAAGATAAAGTTCTTGTAAGAAAAGAAGAGTTGGACTCTGATAAGCTTACCTTCGCTCCGTTTACTATCAAAGTCGGGCAGTTGACGGCTCTTTATATTGATACACAAGAAGAAGCCGCTCGCTTTACATTACGACTTGGCAAGTTCAGGAAAGAAAATGACCAATATATTCCCGGAAAAGCGATCTTTATGAAGGGTTTAGTGGAAGTTTGGTCAAGGGGAATAAGTTACGAGGATCGAGGAAAAGACCAACTTTTGATTGAGCATAGCGTAGACTTAGACTAATCCATATTTCCCCTTTTGAATTTTACCCGCTAATTACTACTGAGCCAAATGCGTTTCTTTTTGTAAGCGCGTTTGGCTCCGTTTTTTGTAGTGTCCCCAAAAGTGTGTAAAGGCTGTTGGAGGTAACAGCCTTTACACACTTTTGGGGACACTACCTCGGGGTCTTGATATTCCACTTTTAGAGTATCAAAATTATCGGGGAATCCATATTTAAGAGAGGAGTACGCTTTTGCTTTATCTGAAATCCAGTGTCTTGCATCAATTCCATAGGCGATAACAAGAGGATACTTATATGAATCTTGTGGCAACCTTTCCTGAAGGTCGGTTTCTCGTGTCATAAGACTTCTATCTTGTTTTGTAATGTTGTTTGCCAAAGGTACGGAATTGCCCCGATTTTAAAAAGCAGTCCCGGAAAGCTGGTTAAATCGCTTCCCGGGACTGTTGCCTATTTGGAGTGAGGGCGTGTCAAAAGCGTTGTGCGGATCAAAACTACAAGGGACACACCGCCCAGAGAGAGGGGGCTTATTTACTCTTCGCCCATAAGGAGCTCAACGACCTTAGCCGCAGAGTAAGCGACCTTGGTGCCCGGACCGAAGATGGCCGCTACGCCGGCATCATAGAGGAACTGGTAGTCCTGAGCCGGAATCACACCGCCCGCCGTCACGAGAATATCCTCACGACCGAGCTTCTTGAACTCGTTGATGATTGCCGGGATGAGCGTCTTGTGACCGGCTGCGAGGGAGGAAACACCGACAGCGTCCACGTCGTTTTCGACAGCCTGCTTCGCTGCTTCTTCCGGGGTCTGGAAGAGCGGCCCCATATCCACGTCAAAGCCACAGTCGGCATAGCCGGTGGCTACGACTTTGGCGCCACGGTCGTGACCGTCCTGACCCATCTTGGCGATCATAATGCGGGGCTGACGACCATTCTTTTTGGCAAATTTCTCTACGAGTTCGACCGCGTGCCGGAACTCTTCGTCTTTTTCTGATTCGCTGGAATACACACCAGAGATAGTTTGGATGACTGCTTTATAACGACCTACGACTTCTTCGCAAGCGTCTGAGATTTCACCAAGTGTAGCACGCACCTTAGCTGCTTTTACCGCGAGCTCGAGGAGGTTGCCGGACTTATTGCGAACAGCCTCGGTGATGGCTTCGAGAGCTTTCTTCACTTCAGCTTCGTCGCGATGAGCACGGAGCTCCTTAAGTCCTTCGACCTGCTGCTTAAGCACCGCGGTATTGTCGACTTCGAGGATGTCGATCGGATCTTCGTGTTCGAGGCGGTATTTATTGATACCGATGATGGTCTGCGTACCGGAGTCGATGTGTGCCTGAGTGCGGGCTGCTGCTTCTTCGATTCTCATCTTGGGAAGTCCAGTCTCGATAGCTTTGGCCATACCGCCCATTTGCTCGATCTCGAGGATGTGTGCCCAAGCCTTCTTGGCGAGCTCATTGGTAAGCGTCTCGACGTAGTAGGAACCCGCCCATGGGTCTACGTTACGGCAAATCTGGGTCTCTTCCTGGATGTAAATCTGGGTGTTACGGGCGATGCGGGCAGAGAAGTCCGTCGGAAGTGCGATGGCTTCGTCGAGTGCGTTCGTGTGAAGCGACTGGGTGTGACCGAGTGCTGCAGCCATAGCTTCCACGCAAGTACGGGTGACGTTATTGAAGGGGTCTTGCTCCGTGAGTGACCAACCCGACGTCTGACTGTGCGTACGCAGCATCATACTCTTGGGGTTCTCTGCGCCGAAGTGCTTCGTAATTTTTGCCCAAAGCATACGGGCAGCACGCATCTTGGCGATCTCCATAAAGTGGTTCATGGAGATCCCCCAGAAGAACGAAAGGCGAGGTGCAAACTTGTCGATGGGGATACCGGCTTTCACACCTGCGCGGAGGTACTCCATACCGTCGGAGAGTGTGTATGCCATCTCGATGTCCGCTGTCGCGCCGGCCTCCTGCATGTGGTAGCCGGAGATGGAGATGGAGTTGAACTTGGGCATATTCTGAGACGTGTACTCAAATATGTCCGCGATGATGCGCATGGAGAACTCAGGCGGGTAGATGTACGTGTTGCGCACCATAAATTCCTTGAGGATGTCATTCTGGATCGTACCTGCCATTTCCTCAAGTTTGGCACCTTGTTCGAGCCCTGCGACGATATAAAAGGCGAGGACGGGAAGTACGGCGCCATTCATCGTCATAGATACGGACATCTTATTGAGGGGAATACCGTCGAAGAGTACTTTCATATTCTCCACGGAGTCGATGGACACCCCTGCCTTGCCCACGTCGCCGATTACCCGGGCGTTATCGGGGTCATAACCGCGGTGGGTGGGGAGGTCGAAAGCGACAGAGAGCCCTTTCTGACCGGAAGCGAGGTTGCGGCGGTAGAAAGCGTTGGACTCTTCCGCGGTGGAGAAACCGGCGTACTGGCGAATAGTCCAAGGACGCATCACGTACATCGTGGAGTACGGTCCACGGAGGAACGGAGCCACACCTGCGGCGTAATTGAGGTGCTCCATTCCCTTGAGATCCTCCGCAGTGTATGCGCCCTTTACGTTAATGAGCTCCGCAGTGGTCCAGTCGGTAGCGATGTTATTCTTTTTGTCAAACTCTTCGACACTTGTCTTGGCCCAGTTACCTGACTGATGAATGTCGATGTCTTTGTATGAAGTATTCATTGGTCTTACTAATCTTCTTCTTTGGTTCAGGTAAAAAGGGGGTCAAGCTTTAATGCCGAGCATTTGGGAGAACTTCTGCATCGTCTCCAGGACGTTCACTTTCACGTGTACGAAGTACTCGATACCCTTGGCTTTGAGGTCATCCATGCAGGCAGGTGCGCCGGCGATGACGAGGGGGATTTTGCCCTTGAGAAGATCGTAAGCTTCAGGACCGTACTCTGCGTATTCGTCATCAGAAGAGCAGAGCACGACGATGTCTGCACCGGCTTTTTCTGCTGCTTCCACACCTTCTTTCACTGTTTTGAAGCCGAGGTTATCGATGAGCTCATATCCTGCTGTCGCAAAGAAGTTGGACGCAAACTGTGAGCGTGCCAGACGCATCGCGAGGTTACCGATCGTGAGCATGAATACCTTAGGAGCTTTGCCGGTCTTTTCGGTAGCCACACGAAGGTCTTCGAAGTCCGAACCTCCCCTCTTAAAGCTGAGTGCGCTGACATCTTTGCCCTCTTTGGAGAGGTCGCGGCGTGCAGACCCCTTGTCGTGACCAATCTTCTCGGTGAAATTCGGGAAAATATTCGTGCCGAGCAACTTTTCCTGACGAGTGGCGATAGCCTTGTGGCGCTCAGTGTTGGAGGCGTTAATCGCTTCCTGTACTTTGCCCTCATAAGCAGCTTTATAGAAACCACCCTCTTCTTCCGTCGCGAGGAAGAGCTTCCAAGCCTGTTCGGCGATGGAGTTCGTAAGGAACTCGATGTAGTACGAACCGCCTGCGGGGTCTACCACCTTATCGAAGTGACTTTCCTCCTTCAAGAGAAGCTGCTGGTTACGGGCGATGCGTTCGTCAAACTCTTCAAACGTATCTGTATAGGCGATGTCAAAAGGAGCTACGGTGAGCGAGTGAACCCCGGCAAGCGTGGCACTCATAGATTCGGTCGTGGTGCGGAGGAGGTTCACGTACGCGTCATAGATTGTCTTATTCCACATGCTGGTCTCAGCGTGGATCAGTGCCTTAGAGGCATCGGTTGTTTCGGGAGCATTTTGCTTCACGATGAGCGCCCACAGCCAACGAGTCGCACGAAACTTGGCAATCTCCATGAAGTAGTTGGTGGAAACCCCCATATCGAAGCGGATGCGTCCGGCCACTTCTTCTGCCGTAAACTTTTCTCCCGCAAAAGCCGCTAAGATTGCAGCACCTTGGGAGAGCGCATATCCGAGCTCTTGGTAGATGTATGCACCTGCGTTCACGAAAAGGAGCGATTGGACAGTCAGACCCGTGAAGTGCTTCAAAGGCTTGATGGTCTCAAGGACCTTCTCGCCGACTTCCTTGAAGCCTTCCCAGCGTTCGCCTTTGACCAAAAGGTGACGGTAGGGATTGAAGTTGATGGATCCGCGCACCTCATCAAGGTTTGCACCCAGTTCTTTCAGCGCTTCTACCACGACTGCAGCGAGCTCGTGTGCGTGCTTCATACATGAGTAGAAATTGAGCTCTACTTTCGCAAAGTCTACACCTTCGAGGACGGCTTTGATGTTTTTAGACTGAAGTTGGTCTTTCTTGAAGTGTAGTCCGACGGACTTAATGCCGAGATCCAAGATCCGCTTCAGTTTTGCATTTGCGTCAGCGAAGTTATTGTCGACGACAATCTCCTGGCGTACGAGCCAGTCGTTTGTGGCTTTCACACCACGCACGAAAGGGAACTCACCGGGGAGGCTGTCCTTCGTGGGGATGTCTTTGATGTCTTCGGCGCGGTAGAAGGGGTTAACATTAAAACCTTCCTTTGTACGCCAAACGAGTTTCTTTTCAAACGGAACGCCCTTGAGGTCTTTAGTGACCTCTTCCATCCACCGCTCTGTGGTTACTTCGGGAAATTCCGCGAACAGCTTCTCATTATTCACTTCCATAAATAAATCATGTTACTTTTGGTCCTTTCGGTTTTTTGTGCCAATACCGAACAAGACCTATAAATAGGGTTAGATATTGTTCACCTGTTCTCATTGCGTAAAACGCACCACAAATTTGAGGAAATTCTTCCGAATATCCTAATTATAACACGATTATCTTTCGCGCACACCCTCTGTGCATTCTTTTATCCCAAAATCTCCCTCGTGCTTTATAAATAAGGAGGTAGTAGAAAGGAGGCGCAGAGCGGTTCTGTGCAAAGGTTCCCTCTCTGTCTTCCTCACCTCGTCGTCTGCTTTCTGCTTTGCTTTGTCTGAATTGGCGCATGATTTCGTTGACCTTCTGGCGATTGAGGCTTCAGGTACAAAATTCTTTTGGTAAAGATTTGGTTAGGTAGAAAATTGTTAGTACCTTTGCACTCACAAACGACGGAAGCTGTTCTTTATGAGGGCTCAGTCGGGAGTAAGAAAGAGCGATCATAGACATATTGGCGAAGCAAAATTTAAGCGTAA
>JASBZK010000034.1 GCA_029983505.1 Porphyromonas sp. | reverse complement strand
GGTCTTCGTGCCGGTCTACCAAGATTCGGCTCCGTTGGAGCCGCCCGCCCCTCCGGGGCTTTATCGGATGATTCTTTGTTGGCAAAGTTTCTAATGCGTCAGCCCTCCTCCGGAGCCTTACATACCACACTCATCTCGAAATATTTCTAATATGTCAGACCTGCCTCGCTCGTCTGTCCCCGAACCCGTGATTAGCCCAACCTTGAAAAGAAAAACAAAAACCACCGTACCTAAATAATGATTTTTCGCAAAATATTCGTAACTTTTGACCGGCAAACCCTAAGCCTCTCACAAAAATGTCACTTTCTAAAATAGTTCTCTCTTCTTTTGCGCTCTCTGTACTCTGCTCATTTCCTATTCGGAGCCAAGAGTACGGCACCGTGGATTGGGGTAAAGTCGAGCGTCATTCCGCAGACTCGGTCTCCGCAAGGCTCAAGAATACCTATCTCTTCCCCAAATTTTTGGAAGACGGCAAGTCTATGTTCTACAACTGCGCCAGAGGAGACTCAATCACCCAAGTATTGGTAAAACTGTCCTCGGGTGAGACCGAACCCCTTATCCCCTCTGTGAAGAGCCTTTTGGAGCAGATTGCAGGTCTTAGCGGCGATACGATTCAAGCAAAAGACTTCACCCTGTATAATGTCTCTTTTGAGGACAACGAGAGACGGATGATGCGCTTCCGCCAAAAAGGCAAAGATTACATCTTCGATCGCAAGACCGGGAAACTGTCCTTTGCGACTAAGAAAGCCTCAAAAACGCATCCATCCTCCAATAGGCTGTCCTTCGGAGGTGCCACCTCTTCGGATTCATTATTCACGATGTACAGAGAAGGGCTCACGCTTGTGCTGAGGGACAATCGGCACGGGACGGAGCGCAGGCTTAGGACGGCGCATCTTTCCTCCGTCTATTCGGACAAAGAGTCCCCAAAAGTTAGGCGGGAGGCATCGGGCTTCTGGGCAGGACACGCATTTGTGCACTATACGGAGACGAAAGACCCCGATATTGGAGATATGTGGCAAATCAATTCCCTATCAGAGCCACGCCCCGAGCTCCGGACGATGAAAATGCCATTACCTGGAGAAGACAATTACCCGAAGCAGTGCCTTTTTGTCTACGACGCAGACCGCGATAAGGAATGGTTGCCCAAAATCAACGCTTTCGGAGACCAAGAAATTACGCTATCTCCTCACAGATCTTCGGATAAGCTCTATTTTTCACGCACCAATCGTGCGGGAGACACCCTTCAGCTCTGCCGTCTGGATCTTAAAACGGGCATCGTCCGCGCGCTCATTGAGGAAGATGCCCGTCCGGTGTACAACTTGTCGCTTTTCAACTTTCGTGTACTGGGCGAAAAAGGGGATAGTATCCTTTGGTGGAGCGAAAGGGACGGGTACGGAAAATATTTCCTCTACGACAGTAACGGAAGGCTGCTCCGCTGTCTCATCAGCGATGCCACCGTCGTAGCCGGAAGAATAGTCAAAACGGTACCCGAGAGGCAAGAGCTTATAATAGAAGGCTACGGAGGGAAGGATGCTCCTCATCCGCTACTGAAGAGCTACTTCATCTTGTCCCTCTCCGGGGACAAAAAGGAGGAACGCATCACTCCTCCCGACTATGACAACGAACTGGAACTCTCGGAGGACGGCAGATGGGCGTTCGTACGCTCCTCAAGGGTAGATGCACCTCCTATTTTCTCCGTGCGCGACCTTCATAACCCCAAGTCCAAGCCTATACTTTTGGAACGAATAGAGGAGGAAGAGGCGGTGCGCGCAGGGTGGGTCAAACCTCTCTCCGTCTCCTGTCTCGCGGCAGACGACAGCACCAGGCTCTACGGAGTGATGTATCGCCCTTCGGACTTCGACCCCGCGAAAAAATATCCCGTCATCGTATACGTCTATCCCGGACCTCAGACAGACCTTTTACCGGTGAGCTTCACCCCGGACGAGAATGCCAATCAGACGCTTGCAGAGTGTGGATTCATCGTGCTACAGGTTCCGCCCAGAGGGTCTTCTCCCGTGAGAGGCAAAGACTTCTATACTTTCGGACACGGCAATCTGAGGGACTACCCCATAGCCGACCTCAGACACTCCGTGGAAAGTTTGGCTAAAGAATATCCCTACCTTGACCTTGGAAGAGTGGGTATCTACGGTCACTCCGGAGGGGGATTTGCCACCGTCGTCTCCTTGCTTACCTATCCGGATTTCTACAAAGCCGGAGTGGCTGCCAGCGGGAACTACGACAATAACATCTACATACAGTGGTGGGGCGAACGTTTTCACAAATACCCCTTGGACGGTAAAATACCCACAGCTATGGAGCTCGCAGAGAAACTGTCGGCACCATTGCTTCTTATGGTCGGGGACAACGACCGCAACGTCCCCCCTTCCAATACCCTACGGATGGCGGATGCCCTTATCAAGGCCGGCAAAGACTTCGAGATGATGATCTTCCCCGGCAAAGATCACGAACTCGACAGTCCCTATTATTTCAATAAGATAAAGTACTTTTTCCTCAAAAATCTCGTAGGAAACACCGAGAACCATATCAATATCATCAAACACCAATAGTAGTCCCAGTATGAAGCCGCAGTTACTATTTGCCGCCGCCTTGGCTCTGACCTTACCCTGTGTCCCCATCGCACAAGCTTCGGTCACGGCCTCCGTGCAAACCCCGGCCGATAACCGGCACAGCGTTACGCTGATTATTCACGACGAAAAGGGCTTCCCACTGCCCGGAGCCAATGTCCTCATCAAAGGAACGAACAAAGGCGTGACCGCAGATGTAGACGGTATCGCCAAAATCGACAAAGTCCCGTATGGAGCCGTTCTCATCGTATCGTTTACGGGGATGAAGTCTCAGAGTATAGTCGTTACTTCGGACACCAAGCGCACCATAGCCCTCTCCGACGATACCGCCCTCCTCGATGAAGTCGTGGCCACCGGATACCGCACGGTCACCAAGAGACGCACGACGGGCTCCGTCGCCGTGGTGAATGCCGACGAACTCAGGAAGACACCGAATATCTCCGTGGACCTCATGCTCCAAGGTTCGGTCGCCGGAGTGGACGTGAAAGCAGTCTCGGGACGCCCCGGAGAGACCGGGAAAATAAAGATTCGCGGGACCAATTCACTCACCGGCTCCACAGAGCCCCTGTGGGTAGTGGACGGCGTACCCCTTCAGCGTGATATTCCGCTTCCGGGGTCTGCGACGAACCAGCAGATTAAAGCAGGGGATTTCAGCTCTATCTTTACGAACGGAATCGCCTCCATTCCTCCTGCCGACATCGAGTCCGTCACGATCCTCAAAGATGCCTCGGCTGCGGCCATCTACGGCTCACAGGCCTCAGGCGGAGTTATCGTCGTCACGACCAAACGAGGCAAAGAAGGTAAAATGCGCATCTATTACTCAGCCAATGTTACCCTCACTTCAGCACCGCCCCGGGATGCAAATTTGATGAATGCTCAGGAAAAACTCTCTTTCGAGCAACGCCTATGGGATGAATTCTCCGCCCAAAGGAAAGCAGACGGCAAAAATTACCCCGTCATAGGCATCGTGGGAGCGATCAATGCCAGCGTGGGCGAATTCGCAGGATGGACGGACGAACAGAAACGCGCCGAGATTATCCGCCTCGGGAGCCGAACCACGGATTGGTTCGGGGAACTATTCCGGGTGTCGGCTTCCACCGCACATCACCTCTCCCTCAGCGGGGGATCTGCCTCCACGAAGTACTATACTTCTCTCGGTTATAATAAGAACAACGGGCTCGTCAAAGGTACCTCCGCCGACCAGACTTCTTTCAGCCTGAAATTGGACTTCACCCCCAACCCAAAGCTGAGCCTATCCCTGTCCTCCGACCTCTCCTATCAGACATCAAAGGGATACTCCGGCTCCACGGATCCTTTTACCTACGCCTACTTCGCAAACCCCTACGAGAGTCCCTACAACGAAGACGGTTCCTATAGAGACGACCGCACCTTTCATACCCTGAAGACAAATGCGGACGAGACGGATCCTTTCCTTTCTCCCGTCGGGTTCAATATCTTCAGGGAACTCAATGAGACAAGCAGTGAGGCAAAAAACTTCACCGGCACCGTTAGGGGGAATATCCGCTACACGATCACGGATCATCTGAATGTAGAGGGCTTGGCTTCCGTAGGATACGTATCAAACTCCTCAGATAACATCAATGGATCCAATACCGATGCAGCGTTTCGCGATAGACCTTTCGAGAACTTCAAGAATACCCAACGCCTGTACGGCTCTATATCCCAGGCCTCGTCATTCAATACCAATTACCTGCTCCGGGCTCAGATCAATTACTTCAACGACTTCAATAGCGACCACTATGTGAGCGCACTCTTCGGATCCGAAATACGCTCCCAGTACGGTAAGAGCCTTTATACCAAAAGATACGGCTATGACCCTGTCTCCGGTAACTCCGTCACTCCCACGCTTCCCCAAGAGGACAGCTACGACGTCTCAGACATTAAGAACTTGGCGTCCGTGATCGACGCCCTCTCCGGACAAAATATCTCGGAAACTACTTTTGCGTCTTTCTACGGCTCCATAGACTACTCCTATCTCGGGCGTTACGTGATTAGTCTGACGGCGCGCACCGACGGGTCTAATAACTTCGGGAGCAAGGAACAGTTTAATCCCACCGGATCTATCGGCTTAGCTTGGAACGCGGATAGGGAAAATTTCTTCGAGAAGCTCCGACCGGTTCTCAGCCATGCCTCGGTACGTCTGGCCACAGGGCTTACGGGCAACGTCAACCGCAGCGTCCATCCAAATCTCGTGATGCGCTTCGATGGCACGCTGCGGTACTCCGGAGACAAAAGTTACCGTACCGGTAGAATCAATACGCCTCCTAATCCGCTTCTGCGTTGGGAGAAGACGCGCGACTTCAAAGCCGGGATTGACTTGGGCTTCTGGGACGACCGCATCAATCTCGGCTTCGAGTACTACGATCGTCTGACCTCCGATGCCATTTCTTCCGTCGCTGTAGTCTCTTCTACCGGCTACAGCAATCAGAGCTACAATACTTCCACACTTCTGAATAGGGGATGCGAAGTAACTCTGAGTGCGACTCCTGTACGGACTGACGATTGGCGTCTCTTCGTCTCTGCAAACTTGGCGTACAACCTCAACAAACTCATCAAGTACGAGACCCGTAACCCCAACTATCAAAGCGATTACGTCATCGGGTACCCTCTCGGCTCCATCTTCACCGGCAAAGTAGAGGGCATAGACCCCATTCTCGGGCTCTACACTTACACACCTCGCCCCGATGCTGTCCTGGAGACAAAGTCACAGCGACAAAACGGGAATAATTACCTCTTCTTCGCGGGTCCTCAGACCGCGCCCATCAATGGCGGCTACTCTGTCTCACTGTCGTACAAAAACCTCACTGCCGGTGCCGGGGGCTCATTCTCGTACGGGGGACTTATCGTCAACGAAGTGGTTCCGCCCGTTTCCTACAGCGACCTCGACGGCGTCGCAGGACAGAAGGAACCGATTCCGCACTACGTGAACGACCTCTACACCTACCACCTCAATACGCAGAAGTCCTCGGCTGAGTTCTGGACGCCAGAGAACCCGATCACCACCGGCAATCCACGCATCATCGACCGCTACGCCGATCCCCTTTTCTTGGATCGGTATATGACTACTTCTTCGATGATTACTAAGGCCTCCCGCCTTGAGCCCCTAAGTTACTTCAAGCTCGGTAATATCTACCTCTCTTATCTCTTCGACCAAAGGTGGGTAAAAGCTATCGGTGTCGAGAGCATATCTCTCACCCTATCAGCGAGCAACATCTTCATACTCTCTTCGTACTCCGGTATAGACCCCGAGACGCCGGGAGCGGTTTACCCGATACCGAGGACCTATACTATGGGTCTGTCCTTCTCCTTCTAATTCTTTTGCGACACCCGTATATATGAAAAAGCATATCCTCATCCTTCTACTTCTCGCGTCTGCTTTTCTTTCCTGCACGCGGTACTTGGGCGTCAAACCCTATGGTATGATCATCCCGAAGACTCCGGAAGAGTTTGACGCGCTGATCCAACCCCACCTGAAAGATATCGATCAAGGCAAGGAAAACATGGTTCTGATACCGGACGGCTACACAGCTCTCTCTTGGGACTTGTACGGAGACGACTACGAGCCGGCTCTCCGCGGAGACCAAGCCTCAGCTGCGCCGTTCTTCATTGGCACGAAAATAGAGCTATCGTCCAATAGTTTAAATGAATATGGCAAACTGTATGCGATCATTAAGGATGCCAATATCGTCATCGACGGCATCGGGGAGAGCGCGGACGAAAACGCCCAAAAGACGCTCTCCGCATCTTATGCCCTCCGAGGCATCGCTTACTACCAGTTGATGCGCCTGTATTGCGAGCCTATCTCCGGCGATCCTCTCCAAATGGGCGTGCCTATGGTACGTGTCTTCGATATGGAAGCGCAGGTACCCCGTGGTACCGTCTCAGAGCTAAAGTCCGCCATAGAGTCCGATCTCCTCAAAGCCCTCAGCTACGACCCTCAGGATCCCGCTTATCTCTTCACCTCGGACGTGCTTCGCGGCTACCTGGCACGGCTCTATTTCTGGACCGAAGAGTGGGCAAAAGCGGCTGAGACAGCCGGTCAACTCCTTGCCAAATATCCGCTCCTCCCCCGTGAGGCTTTTGTAAAAATGATGACCACCGCCTCCAAGAGCGGCAATACCCTTATTAAGATTGCCCAAGGAACTCTTAATGTCACCATTCAGGCTCAGATCGACAATATCCAAAAATACTTTCCCCTCTCGCTTCGGTTCACGACTGCTTTCTCGGACTACGACAAAGCACACGACATCCGATACACGTCTTGGGTAGACAAAAAACTACATGCCCTCAAGCCTCCCTACTCCGGGCTTCGCTCTGCCGAGCTATTGCTCATTCAGGCTGAAGCCGAGTACCACTTGGGCCATCACGACAAGGCGCTGTCGCTAATCAATGACCTTCGCCGATACCGGATAGACGGGTATACGCCCATCTCGATGAATGCCCTTCCCGAAGCACCGGAGAGGGAACTGATCACTGAGGATGCTTCCGGCAAAGCCATCACCCCGCTCCTTGCTCTGATTCTCTCCGAGCGTCGCAAAGAATTGCTCAACGAGGGCGATCGCTTTTTCGAGCTCAAACGCAACGGCAGGCCGGAGTTCTGGAAAGCACTGGACGGCTATCGTTATGATATGAAAGCCTATATGTACACCCTTCCAATCCCCCTCGATGACCTCTATCTGCAAGAGTCTCTCATCCAAAATCCCGAGTACGACAAGTACACCACCGACAATAAGGATTGAGCGCTCCTCATCCTCCCTCCTATAAAAGACCTCCAACCATGAAGAATAAACGCCATAAATCCCTCATATCCGGAGCCCTGTTGCTCTCAGTCTTCGGCATCCTCTTTGTTTCCTGCGAAAAACTAAGCGAGACCCCACCGGAACTGAAATCCATGAACAACCGCAGAATCGATCTTCCCGATGCCACGCTCCTCACCGGTGACGAAGCCGCCATAGTCGAAGACCTCAAAAACGAATACCAGGAAGCCATTAAATAAGCGATAAAATGCCATGACAGCGTACGAAAAAACTGCGAGCCTCGGCGCTCTGCTGCTCTCTCTCATTCCTATTGCGCTGTGGATAAGCGGTTGCCAGTCCATCGAACGTAATGGGACGGACCCCAGACCCCAAGTCTACTTCGGCATCTTGGAGCAAACGGTGGTCAAAGGTCAGGAAGTCAAAATCCCGGTCGTGATGCAGCAGGCTCCGAGTGGAGACCTCTCACTCGGTTACACGGTAGAGACGAAGCTTGAGAGTACTGAGTACGATATACGCCCCGAGAAACTCTCATTCAGCCCCAAGCAGCTCTCCGACACCATTTACATCACCAGCAAATCGGATCGAAAGGAGAGCAAGAACCTCACGCTCCGGCTCTCTGCGGCTCCCGAAGGCTACCGTCTCGGTGCAGTCAATTTCATAGACGTGGAGTTCGCTTCGCCCCTGCTCATATCGTTCAAAAGCCTTGAGTACACGCTTCACAAAGAAGGGCTACTCTCAGTGAATCTCAAAAACACCTCCGGACGCACCCAAAAAGCGCTCCAAGATATGTCGATCGAAATCAATATCGATAGGCAAAACAGTTCAGCCAAAGAGGGAGAACACTTCGACTTTCCGGACGGCAAAATCCTTACGATCAAGAAAGGTCAGAGAGAAGGCACTATCCGCATCCGTCAGCTCAAGCAAGAAGTCGGACACACCGTCCTGCGCCTATCGCTCTCCAAAGCCCCAAACACCGTCTTCGGACAGAATCCGACGACCGGCGTCACCTTTGAGCCTCCCTACGACTTTACCGGGCATTGGCTTTACTCCGGCTCGGTGATAGCAGACAATTTCTCTTTTATGGAGTCCGGCAAATACCCGCCTATAGACGGGAAAAAAGGGGATCAGATCTCTATTTCCGGAGATACGGACAAGCTCGATTTCACTTTCGATTTAGGAAGCTCACTATCCGCCTATTTCCCCAAGAGTACCAAAGGCACTTTCAGCCGGGAATTCATCAATTACAACTTTGATGCCAAGGAGTGGACAGCCTATAAAATAGACGGCATCAATATCCTTATCTCTCCCAATGCCACCAAGATACGTCCGGCTGAAGTAGCCTTCAATATCGACGGAAACGAACTCACCGTTTACGTCTACGATATGGAGCCCATAGAATACTTCCTTGACACCTACAACTACATGAACGACGGCTCCTTCATCCCGCCCATGATCGGGTACCCGGCGGTCTACTACTTCAAGAAAGCCGAGTAGGCGCCGGTCGCCCGAGGGGCTGACGCATTAGAAACTTTGCCAACAAAGAATCATCGGATAAAGCCCCGGAGGGGCGGAATGGCACAGCCTCGGAGGTGTGTATAAAGGTCGAAATGCAAGGCGCTGAGGCTGAGGGCGACGGGAGTGTACTCTCGTACACGACCAAGCCCGAATGCCGATAGCAACGCAGCAGTTCGGCCTTTTGACACACCTCCCCCGCCCCTCCGGGGCTTTACATCCGACACTGATCTCAAAATGTTTCTCATACATCAACCCCGGCGCAGAACACTGAATTCCGAATCCCGACTTCCGAACTATTTTGTACCTTTGTAGGAGTGAGAGGGTGTATAAAGGTCGAAATGCAAGGCGCTGAGGGCGAGGGCGACGGGAGTGTACTCTCGTACACGACCAAGCCCGAATGCCGATAGCAACGCAGCAGTTCGGATTCTATACACGTCTCTCTCCTCATTTTAGAATAAAGACACAGGCAGTATGAGCACCAAAGCAGATATCCTTCTCGGACTCCAATGGGGCGACGAAGGCAAAGGCAAAGTAGTAGACGTCCTCACCCCGCACTATGACCTCGTGGCTCGTTTTCAGGGCGGACCCAATGCAGGCCACACTCTTGAGTTTGACGGCGAAAAACACGTCCTCCGCTCCATCCCCTCGGGCGTCTTCCAGGGCAGCGGCAAAAAGAACATCATCGGCAACGGCGTGGTGCTCGACCCCGTCCTCTTCCGCATAGAAGCTGAGGAGCTCATCAAAGCGGGCATCCCCCTCCGGGAGCGCCTCATCGTCTCGAAGAAAGCACACCTCATACTGCCCACCCACCGTCTGCTCGACGGCGCACTCGAAGCGGCCAAGGGCGACGCGAAGATAGGCACCACCAATAAGGGCATCGGACCCACGTACACCGACAAGATCAGTCGCAACGGACTTCGCGTGGGGGATCTCCTCCACCCCGGGTTCCGTTCCCGCTACGAAGCGCTCCGAAACCGCCACTTCGGCATCCTCAAGTCCCTCGGCGCGAAAGACCCCGCAGGAGACGCGGATTTCGCAGAAATGGAGCGCGCGTTCTTTGACGCAGTGGAGTACCTCAAAGGGTTCGAGATCGTGGACGGCGAGTTTTTCGTCAACGAATACCTCTCGGAGGGCAAGCGCGTGCTGGCCGAAGGGGCTCAGGGCTCCCTCCTGGACGTAGACTTCGGCAGCTATCCCTTCGTCACTTCCTCCAATACGGTAGCCGCAGGCTGCTGCACGGGACTCGGTTTGGCTCCGAGCCGGATAGGTAGGGTCTTCGGCATCTTCAAAGCATACTGCACGCGCGTCGGTGCGGGACCTTTCCCCACGGAGCTCTTTGACGCGGAGGGCAAGGCGATGGCCGAGAGGGGACACGAATTCGGAGCCGTCACGGGGCGTCCGCGGCGCTGCGGTTGGCTCGACCTCGTGGCACTCAAGTACACCACGATGCTCAGCGGCGTCACCGACCTCATTATGATGAAGAGCGACGTGCTCGACACGTTTGACGAGATCAAAGCCTGCGTCAAGTACCGCATCTCCGGCGAAGAGACGGACCGCTTCCCCTTCGACGTCGACGCATCCATCGAACCCGTGTACGAGACTTTCGAGGGGTGGAAAGAGGATCTTACCCACAGGCACGAGGAGAGCGAGCTGCCCGAGGCATTCCTCCGGTACATCAAGTTCATCGAAGACTACCTCCGCATCCCCGTCACCATCCTCTCCATAGGACCGGACCGCACGCAGACCATCCTGCGAAAAGGGTTCGCCCTCTGACAGGGTCTGCCCGGCTCTCTTTGGCATTGGAAAAAGAGATACAGACCGGGGAGATTTTTTCGGACGTACCGAGATCGGAGCGAGACACGTACCGGGGAAAACTTTTTGCACGAACCAAGATTTTAACGCGATATGAACCAACTCCTCTTTTACATCCTGATTTTCGTCGTGATGGGCGCCGGGGCATTAGTCCAGATGCGCCTCAAGTCGAAATTCAAAGAATACTCCCGCCAGCGCCTCGCCAGCGGTCTGACGGGACGTGAAGTGGCAGAGAAGATGCTCCGCGACAGCGGCATCTACGACGTCCGGGTCACAAGTACGCCCGGCTCACTCACCGACCACTATAACCCCGCCAATAAGACCATCAACCTCTCCGAAGAGGTCTACGCCACCAACTCCGTCGCCGCAGCCGCCGTCGCGGCACACGAGACGGGGCACGCCATACAGCACGCGATGAGCTACGCGCCACTGAGGTTACGGAGCGCCCTCGTGCCGGTGGTCAACTTCGCAGGTATGGCCGGCCAATGGGTACTCCTCGGCGGCATCCTCCTCATCAACGTCTTCCCCTCGTTACTGCTCTTCGGCATCATCCTCTTTGCTCTGACGACGCTCTTTAGTTTCATCACGCTGCCCGTCGAGATCGACGCCTCCGGACGCGCACTCGCCTGGCTCGAGAGAAGCGGCATCACAAGCTCCGCCCAACAGCCTATGGCAGCCTCGGCGCTCCGAACCGCCGCCTACACCTATGTTGCTGCGGCGCTCGGCTCCCTCGTTACGCTGCTCTACTATGTGAGCATCTACTCGGGGCGCCGTTAAATAAAGCAGAGAAAATCTTGGAGGTTTCTGCAAAATTAGTATATTTGTGGTGCGGTTGCGTCCCATCCTATTAGGAATGGGGGCATCCGGACGGGAGAAAAACGAAGTAACAACTAATAATATCAGAGTATTATGTACCAAACAAAAAAGACAAGTCCGTTCTATGTTTTCTTCCTGCTTCTGCTCTTCTCTGCCGGCTGTCAATCTAACGATAACGCGGAAGTTGTGCCTCAGAACCCCAACTCGAAAGACATAGCTCGGTTTGAAAAAGCTATAGTTGCCGCAGAAGCTCATAGCAACTTCATAAAAGGGTTGGATCCAAAGATAAAAAAAACTCAGAGCCACAGAAGGGTATACCGACCAAGACTTAAAAGACACAATTAAAAGCGCGTTCATAGACGCGGAGCTACCGGCATTTATGAAGACGAACGAGTTTTTTGATCAGATATATCCCGGTAGCACAGTGGAGTGGGAAAGTTCATACTCCGAATTCTCGCCCGACTTCATTCCAGATCTAATGAACGCTTTGGATATCGCATCCAATTCCGAAGACTTAAAGGGACGGCTCTTGCTGTTACTCTCTAAATATGCCAAGGACAAGAATTATGATCACTACATTGCAGTGTGTGCTGTCGCTTTAGACTCATACAAGTACTGG
This sequence comes from Porphyromonas sp., assembly GCA_029983505.1. Lineage (GTDB taxonomy): Bacteria > Bacteroidota > Bacteroidia > Bacteroidales > Porphyromonadaceae > Porphyromonas_A. Next base: position 5,180 of record JASBZK010000034.1, on the reverse strand, counting down.
ACAAGTAACACAGAGCAATTAAGAGGCAGGATGGGGGAAGTCGCAAACATTGTTAAGGCAGATGCATTGGGAGCTACAAAAACGATACAAGCGGCTGCAATATATGCCTTGTTTTGTGGCGGTCCTATGATATCGGGAACGGCGATTGCCATTGGTGCCGGAGTGTCTTCAGTATACGCGGCTATGCGTTAAGAATCGGGAAGCCGGCTATGCAAAAGGGAACTAGAAATTATACCTTAAGTTTTTTCATAGCTCTTTCCATCTTCTTTATTTGCTATCTCTTTTTTTTAGGGCGTACGTCTGATAATCTCAGTATAATTGTAGCCTTGGTTTGGGCTTTGGCTTCGGCGCTTCTAACCATAAAGGAACAAAAAAGAGTTGAGAGAAAAGACAACGAAGTAGACGGCACGCAGGTTGCTGAAAAACAGAAATCTCAGTCATAACGAGAGAAATCGAAAGCATTCCAACAATACATTGCTGAAAGAGGGAAAATCTTGGAGGTTTCTGCAAAATTAGTATATTTGTGGTGCGGTTGCGTCCCATCCGATTAGGATATGGGGGCATCCGGACGAGAGAAAAACGAAGTAACAACTAACAATATCAGAGTATTATGTACCAAACCGATCCTAGCAGAGAGGTCAAAAAGACCGATAGGGCGAACTTGGAGAATAACAAGGCGCTCTATTTCCTCGTGGGTGTGGTAGTAGCTCTGTCCTTGATCTTTGTGGCTTTCGAGTGGGGTAACCGCGAGATTAAAGTCCAGGACATTCAGGACAATGCCGTCGTCGAGGAAATCGAGGACATCCAAATCACACCGCCCGAAGAAGATACGCCTCCTCCCCCACCCCCCGAAGAAGCACCCGTAAACGTGGAAGTACTCCAGATCGTGGAAGATGACGTAAAGGTAGCTGAGGTAGAGCTCGCATCCGTGGACGACGCGTTCGACAAGATGCAGCAGACCTTTACCCCGCCTGCCCCCACCCAGAGAGGTCGTGCGGAAGAGAAAGTGGAAGATGACACCGTCTTCGAGTTCCTCGAAGAACCTGCCGAATTCCCCGGCGGACAGACGGCGATGCTTAAGTGGCTCAGCGACCACATCAATTATCCCCCCATCGCAGCCGAAAACAACATCCAGGGACGTGTAATGGTCTCCTTCGTCGTAGAGCGTGACGGTTCCGTCTCCAACATCAAGGTGCTTCGCGGTGTAGACCCCTCTCTTGACAAAGAGGCTGTCCGCGTCGTAGGCGATATGCCGAAGTGGAAGCCGGGTATGCAGACCGGTAAGCCGGTGCGCTCCCGCTTCAATCTCCCGGTAACTTTCCGCCTGAGATAAGCGATTGTACCGATCCCATAAGCCTCGGATCCCCAGCGGGATTCGGGGCTTTGTTTTGGTACGTGTCTCGCGAGCTTTTCGGTACGTGTCTCGCTTCTTTCCCGGCACGTATCTCGTGAGCTTTTCGGTACGTATCTCGCAAACGCGCCGGTACGTGTCTCTTTTCGGAAAAACTTGAGAAGCGTACCACCCGAGGTTGATTCCAAAGTATTTTGTATCTTTGGAGACCGGACAAAAGAAAACTTAATCTTCAATTTCCATATTATAGAGCAAAAATTATTTTTATGAAGAGATTCAAGACCTCCGTCCTATTGCCTTCGTTGGTGCTCGGGACGATGTTCGTCTCCTGCAACGCCGAGGCAAAGATCGAACCGAAGGCCTATAACGACGGCATCCACGTGATACCCCAACCGGTCGAAGTAACGCAGACTGCAGACGGGCTGTACACCCTCTCCAAAAACACTTCCTTCGTGGTATCCGGCGAAGGTCTTATACCGGTGGCAGAGTTTTTTGCCGGGAAGATCGGCACTGCCACGGGTTACGACATTAAGGTCAAAGACGCTTCCTCCGACCCGAGGAGCGAGATCGCGCTCTCTCTCGTCGGTACGGACGTGGTGCCGCAGGAGGAGGGTTACACCCTTGAGGCCACCACGGACGGCGGCGTAAAGATCCAAGCCTCCACCCCGCGGGGCGCGTTCTGGGGAATGCGCACCCTGATGCAGCTTCTGCCCGCCGAGATCGAGAGCTCCAAGGTCATCAAAGGAATGGCTTGGACGATGCCGCTCGTCTCCATCGTCGACTACCCCCGCTTCGCTTGGCGTGGACAGCACGTGGACGTAAGCCGCCATTTCCTCCCCAAAGAGGAGATTTTGAAAACGATAGACCTCCTCTCCATGCTCAAGATCAACAAGCTCCACTTCCACCTCGTAGACGACCAGGGCTGGAGAATAGAGATCAAGAAGTATCCGCGTCTCACAGCCGAAGGTGCCACCCGCACCGAAGGCGAAGGAACGACCTACGGACCTTTCTTCTACACTCAGGAGGAGATCAAAGAAATCGTCGCCTACGCTGACGAGCGCTTCGTGGAAGTGATCCCCGAGATCGAGCTTCCCGGCCACTCCGTCGCCGCAGTCACCGCCTACCCCGACCTCGGATGCAACGGTTCCGACTTCCCCTACGAAGTACGTAACATCTGGGGCATCAGCACCGAAATCTACTCCGCTACGAATCCCCGGGTCTTCACCTTCCTCAAAGACGTAATCGACGAAGTGGTTCCCCTCTTTCACACGGACTACTTCCACATCGGTGGCGATGAGGCCGACAAGCGCAACTGGGACGCAGATCCGAAGGTTCACGCCTTTATGAAGGAAAAGGGAATCAAGGACGTGCACGAACTGCAGAGCTGGTTCATCAAGCAAATCGAGCCTTATATCGTGGCAAAAGACAAGAAGATGATCGGCTGGGAAGAGATTCTGGAAGGCGGTCTCGCCCCCTCTGCTGCCGTGATGAGCTGGACGGGTGAAGCCGGTGGCATCAAGAGTGCGAATATGGGACACGACGTGGTCCTCACACCTGCTTCTCGCGGTCTGTACCTCGACCACTACCAAGGAGACCCGAACGTAGAGCCCCTTGCGATCGGCGGCTACTCCACGATTGACAAAGTCTACGCTTACGACCCGATGCCCGAAGAGATTGCGCCCGAAAACCGCCACCACGTCCTCGGGGTGCAGGCCAACCTCTGGGCCGAGTACTTCTACACGCCCGAGCAGTACGAATATATGGCGCAGCCCCGTGTCGCGGCTCTTGCGGAAATAGCTTGGTCTCCTTTTGAAGTCAAGGACTTCACGTCCTTCCTCAAGAGGCTCGACAACTGGCAGGCACGGCTCGACCAGATCGGGTGGAACTACTTCATCCCGCAGCCCGAGCAAGGCGCTGAGCCTCGTCTCAACCAATCCATCGATCACGTCACGTTTGTGGGAGAAAGCATCGAGATACCTTTCTCCACAGTTTATCCGGTGGACAAAATCATCTACACCACTGACGGCACCGACCCCGACGTGGCTCTTGACAGCGTCGGCGTCTACACCGATCCGCTCACTTTTACGGCAAGCACCACATTGAAGATTCGCTCCGTGAATGCCTCCGGACGGATGTCGCCCGTCCGCACCATCGAAGTCGTGAAAGCCGACGGCTATGCTCCGGCAGTGGCGGAGATGGGCGTCGAGTTCCAAAAAGGTCTGATGGCGGGACGCTTCGACAGGCAGTTCAAGAACTCCGACGAGCTCCTTGCTGCACCCGCCGACTCGCTCAAGTACGCCCCCGCAGCCAAAGACCCCGAGGGCAAACGCTCCATTATGATTGCGAACCGCGCTCCGATGTACAAGAATCCGACAAGTGACCACGTGATGAGCAATCTGCTTTACAGCGGGATGATCTACGAAGGCTACATCGACGTGCCTGAGGACGGCGTATACCGCTTCTCGACCACCAACAACCGTCTCTGGATCGACGACAAAGAAGTGATCAATAACGACGAGCTGCCGAAGAAGAGTCCCCGCACGGACGTGACTCTTGCCCTTGCCAAAGGGCTCCACGCCATTAAGTGGACAGTGGTCTCCGAAGTCCGCGGCGGATGGCCCACAGGGTGGTCTGACGGGCTGGTTTACTGGGGTCGTTTCGACAAAAACGAGCGTCTCTCCCCGATCCCCGACGACGCTTTTTACCGCAAGTAAGACGCGCTCCTCATAGACTTGTTACCGACAAAGCATCCGTTCCTCCGCCTGGGAGGGCGGGTGCTTTCCTTTCGCCCCGTCCCAAACCGAAAAGTTTTCTCGTACAGACCAAAAATTTCCTCCGGTACAGACCAAGGTCTAAGCGCGGTACGGACATAGACAAACGCCCCGGTCCGTACCAAAAACAGTTGGCAGTCGACATCTACCCAAAGTAGACGGAAGTCGGGGAAAAGAGGTAAATTGGTACCGAAAAATGAACAACGACAGAAGATTTGAACGAACTAAGAGAGAAAAAGATTGGATATGACAGCCCAAGCTCAAAAGATACATTTCACCAAGATGCACGGCATCGGCAACGACTACATCTACGTCGACCTAGACCGTTATCCGATAGCCGACCTACCCGCTTTCGCCATCAAGGTAAGCGACCGCCATTTCGGCATCGGTGGGGATGGCGTCGTGACGTACAATAAGGAAAACGAAGACCTCTACCGGATGCGCATCTTCAATACCGACGGCTCCGAAGGGTTGATGTGTGGCAACGCCATCCGTTGCGTCGCCAAGCTCGTCTACGAGAGCGGTCTGCTTCGCCATAATCCCCTCCGCATCCTCACGGCTTCCGGCATTAAGACCCTCGAGCTCACCATAGACGAGGGCGGGCGGATGACGCTTGCGAGAGTGGATATGGGCAAACCCGTCATCGAGACCGGGCAGTTTGAAGTCCGCATCCCCGAAGCCGCCTATACCGGCACCAAAGTGGGTATGGGGAACCCCCACTTCGTCACCTTCATCGACAGTGACCCCACGGACTACCCCCTTGACCTCTTGGGTCCGAAAGTAGAGCGCCACGAGGCCTTCCCCAATCGGGTCAATTTCGAGATCGTGAAAGTTCTGGAACCCCATACGATTAAGATGCGCGTCTATGAGCGGGGCTCCGGTCTCACGCTCGCCTGCGGCACCGGTGCATGCGCGTCGGCTGTCGCCGCCATTCGGCACGGTCTTGCAGAGAGCCCCGTCACCGTCCGTATGCCCGGCGGAGACCTCGAGATCGAGTGGGGCGGAGACGAAAACCACTCCGTCTTTATGACCGGTCCCGCCGAGATCTCCTTCACGGG
>JASBZK010000033.1 GCA_029983505.1 Porphyromonas sp. | reverse complement strand
ACTGCTGACTGCTGACTACTGACTATGCCCGCACTTTCTCATAAGGAGATCAGGTACAGACAGGGAAACATTTCCCTGTCTGTACCTTTTTCTTTTTTCGGTCCGTATCTCGTCCCCTCCCCGGTCTGTACCCCGTTTGGTCGGCAGTCGGCAATTATTAAGAAGAAAGGAGACACCGGAGAAAAGAATTTATCCTTTAATTTATGCCGCAATTAAGATATTATTTCGTAACTTTACACCCTAAGATTAAATGCCCCAAGAAGACTCAAATTAGAAATAGGCGCCTTTGTGCATTATTTTTAGAAATATCAGAGTCCTTGGAGCCGACAGTTCCACAACTCAGGATAAATCAATTCCATTTACTTAAACTTTATATTTAGTTCGGTCTCTATTTATGATCCATAAACTAATCAACATCGGCTCAAAGGTGCATTATAAGCCTTTTCCGATGAAAGAGACGGCGGCGTGCGTCGCACTGCTTTTCGGCAGTGCCCTGGGGATGCCCACAACGGCCTCCGCAGCGGCGCGTAGCGCGTACACACACACACACACACACACACGGGCGCACTGAGCGGCGCGCTACAGGCTGCGACATTTACCCTCAAAGGTACCGTCGTCGACCAAAACGGCGAAACGATCATCGGCGCACGTGTCTCCGTCGTAGGCGAACCCACCAAAGGTACCATGACCGACATCGACGGCAATTTCAGTCTGCCCGGTGTAAAAGTAGGTCAAACCATCGAAGTCGCATACGTCGGCTACGCCACCCGTCAGATCAAGCTTACCGACCAAAACAAGCTCACCATCACCCTCAAAGAAGACGAAGAACTCCTCGACGAAGTCGTCGTCGTCGGGTACGGCACCCAAAAGAAAGCCAACCTCACGGGCTCCGTCTCCAATATCGAAGTCGAAAGCATCAACGACCGGGCCAATACCAATATCCTGACCTCCCTACAGGGAGCCATCCCCGGCGTCACGATTATCTCCCGACCCGGTTCCACACCGTCCATCAACTTTAGAGGTCGTGGTAACCTCGGCTCCTCCGAGCCTCTCTACGTCATTGACGGAGTTATCTCCACGTCCACGGATTTTTCCAACCTCGATCCCAATTCCATCGAGAGCATCTCCTTTCTGAAAGACGCCGCCTCCTCGTCCATTTACGGGTCACGTGCCGCCTATGGCGTCGTGCTCGTCAAGACGAAAGACGGCTCCAACGGGAAAGTCCGCCTCACTTACAGCGGGATGGTAGGCTGGAAGAACCCCACGTATGTGCCGCAGACCGTCAGCTCTGCCGACTATGCCCGCCTCTCCAACGAAGCACTGTGGAATACCAACCCCAAAGCCACACCCCTCTACACCGACGAACAGATCGGATGGTTTGAGGACGGCAGCAAGCCCGACCTCTACCCCAACTCCAACTGGTACGACCAAATCTACCAGAAAAACGTCCTGACCACACAGCACTCCGTCGCTGTGTCCGGCGGGGACAAGGTGCGCTTTTACGCCAACCTCGGCTACATCAAGGATAACCACTTCCTGCCGGGTCGGGATATGCAGCGCTTCAACATCAATGCCAATTTCAACACCAACGTGACCGATTGGCTCCTCGTCAAAGGCTCTGTGCGCGCCACCCAAAAGGATGACGATCGGAGAATGGGCACACCGGGGTACACCAATATGATCAACATCCCGTCGACCTTCGTCGGACGCCACTCAGATGGCACTTTCGGCACCGTGGACGGAGGCAAACAGGCCAGCAAGACGAGTATGAATTTCAACCCCCTCCGTCAGCTCAATGACGGATCTTGGGGAACTTCACGGACAAGGATGATGACCACAGACGCAGGGATCGACCTCACACCTGTGGAAGGACTGAAGATCTCGGCAGATGCGTCCTACAACATCTTTGATTCCAACTCAAAGAGCTATACCTCATCACGCCCCTCCCTCGTCGACTTCCTCTCCAAAGAAGTCATCAGCGGGACAGACAGAGCCGCATCGGAGAGCAAAATGACGATCTCCACGTATGAGCGCACCCACCTGATCACCAACCTCGTGGCGAACTACAATAAGACCTTCGGCGAAGTCCACGACCTGGGCATCCTCATCGGCACCTCCTACGAAGACATCAATTGGAATCAGACCTACGGGCACCGCAAGAACTACCCGAATAACGACCTCAAAGATATCGCTTCCGGATCCGACACGCCCGAAAATATGTACTTCGGCGGTACTTCGGACAACGGGAAAGGTATGTCTCAGTACAAGCTTTTCTCGGTCTTCGGACGTCTCAATTACGCGTACGACAATCGCTACCTCCTCGAGCTGAACCTGAGAAACGACTCGTCTTCGAGATTTTTCTCGGCCAATAGATCCGCCCTCTTCCCCTCGGCCTCCATCGGCTGGAGAATCAGTGAGGAAGACTTTATGAAGGACGTCGACTGGCTCTACAACCTCAAGCTCCGCGCTTCGTACGGTACCCTCGGTAACATCAATAACGTAGGGGATTACGACTACCTCTCGACCTATGCCAAGAGCGAATCCTACATCTTCGACGACGTGATCGTGGAAGGCTACTCCGAAAACAAGCCGGCCAATGAGGCGCTGTCGTGGGAGAAGGTAGCTATCTTTGACGTCGGTCTGGACGCGTCACTGTGGGAGAATAAGCTCTCATTTGTCTTCGACTACTACCGCAAGCACACCACGGACATCCTCCTGACCCCGAATATTCCCAACGAAATCGGTCTTTCCTCCAAACCTTCCCAGAACCTTGGTGAAGTCTTGAACTACGGGGTAGAGTTCGCCGCCACCTGGCAGGATCATATCGGAGACTTCAATTACTCCGTCTCCGGTAACCTCAGCTACAACCGCAACGAGATTCTTTTCCTCGGAGACTCCGACCCCATCATCTCGAGTCCTTGGATTATGAAAGTCGGTCACTCGATCGGTGAATTCTACACCTACAAGACCGACGGACTTCTGACCGAGGACGACATCAAGAATAAGCGTTACATCACCGACGGTATCATCCCCAACGCCGGAGACATCAAGTATGTCGACCTCAACGGAGACGGTAAGCTCGGCGGAGAAGACCGCACCTTTACCGGCAACGACGTCCCCTATCTCACCTACGGTTTGAACCTCAACCTCAGCTACAAAAACGTAGGTCTCGCCATCACCGGTCAGGGGGTCAAGGGGGTAAAAGTCAACTTCCAGGCAGAAATGGCACACGCGTTCTTCGACAACGCGACCCCGAGAGCCTATCACCTCGGACGTTGGACCGCCACGAATCCGGATCCCGCTGCCGTCTACCCGCGTATCTATGAGCGCACGGACGGACACGCCAAGTTCAACCAATACCTCTCCGACTTCTGGCTCTTCAACGCCGATTATTTCCGCATCAAAAACATCACGATCGGATATACTTTCGACAAGCAACTGCTTAGCAAAATCGGCTTTGAGACAGCGAAAGTCTACCTCTCGCTCGAAAATTACATCACCATCAGAGGAGACAAACGTATGCTCGACTTTGACCCTGAAGCGTCCACCGGACGCGCAGTCTCGGCACTTGGGGAGAAAACCGTCTCTCTCGGTCTTAACTTCTCTTTCTAAACCGACCCTAACGAAACACTGCTTATGAACTATAAATTTATCGCCGCCGCATCAGCTGCACTGCTCTCCGTGGTGCCTATGCTCTCCTCGTGCAATCTCGATGTCGTCAATCCCACTGACGTAAGCTCGGACACGTTTTGGAAAAGGGATGCAGACGTGTGGAATGCGCTCAATACGATTTACTCCAACATCATCCCCGGTGTAGGTATTTACGATGACTCCTATACGGATGATGTACGATGCCCTTACCCTTGGGAGAGCAACGGCTCTACGTTCCAGGTCAACGGTCTGAGTACCTCTGCCGATATGGGGTATAACTTCGTGGCCATCCGCAGAGTCAATAATCTCCTTACCAATATCAAAAACGTCCCGATGGACGAGGCTCTTAAAGAGCGTGTCATTGCAGAAGCACGTGTCCTAAGGGCGTATCGCTATGCGGTGATGACGAACGATTTCGGCAAAGTCCCCCTCATCACGGAGCTGAAGAGCTATGACGAAAAGATGTTCAAGCGCGACGACGCCGCAGCCGTCCGCAGCTTCGTCCTCAAAGAATTCCAAGAATCGATTCCCAAGCTCCCCACCAAGTACTCCGGCGGGTACTTCAATGAGACGAGCCGTCTGACCCGGTACGGCGCCCAGGCGCTTCTGGCTCGCGTGGCACTCCAGTTCAAAGAGTACGCCATCGCCGAGCAAGCGGCACGCGAAGTTATGAAAGGCGGTTTTGCCCTCCATACGCTGACGTCTCTTCCCGCGGGCACTGAAGCCGAAGTGGCGCAACTCAAACAGCTTGTGGACTTCGACGCACTGGGACTTGACGCGGACAAGTTCATCCAAGGTGTCTACAACTATCGCTCGACGTGGGATGATGCCTTTGTCACTTCTTCCTCTCCCGAGTGCATCATTATCCGGGAGTACAAGGGAGGCAACGCAGACTATGCGGATCTCACCCGTTACACTTCTATGCGTCCCCAGCAGATGGTAGACGGCTGGTCATCGGTCGTACCCCAGCAGCCCCTCATCGACGCCTACTGGACTGCGGACGGGAAAACATTCGCCGCCCCCTCCAAGGACCAAAGGGCCACAGCTTACAATAAGCTCACCACGGACTACAAGGAGGTTATGAAGAACGAAAAGAAGTCCTTCCGCGCTATGGCCAACGAATGGATAGAGTCCGGCAAATACCTCGGATATGAGTACTTCAAGGAGTTCAAGAACCGGGATCCTCGTCTCTATGCCTCTATCCTCTTCCCGTTCCACAGAGTGAGCGACTACGACGCCGGTCCCGACTTCGTCTATGAGTGGCAAAAAGGAGCAAACAACGAGTCCACCACAGGGTACAACTTCCTCAAGATGGTAGCCAGATCCACCTCGACTATGCTGTGGAGTGCCTACCCGGCAAGTGAAGCGGACTTCCCCGTCTTCCGATATGCGGAAATCCTCCTCATTTTTGCAGAAGCCCACACCCAAAACAGCGGTTATGATGCAGAGGTCGCTGCAGCGCTCAACCAACTCAGAGACCGCGTCGGCATGCCGCACGTCCCCGCGTCTCTAAGCAAAGAAGCCGGCCTTGAACTGATCCGGGGTGAGCGCCACATCGAGCTCGCCGGAGAAGGAAGCCGTCTCAATGACCTCAAGCGCTACGGATCGGCATACGCCAAGAAGGTAATGGATAACGTGGAGGTATGTGTCCCCGACGGCACCGCTGTCATTACCATGAAGTGGAATGACCGTATGATGCTCTACCCCATTCCTCAGACCGCAATTGACGTGAACCCCGGCTTGGCCTCTGACCAAAATCCGGGCTACTGATTACCCTATGATTGAGGTCTGAGTAACAACAGACCCCAAGAACCCTAAAATAGAGACACGTACCGAAGTTTTCTTCCCGGTACGTGTCTCCTTTCTTTTTCATACGGGCATGGGCATTCGTCCCGGTCTGTACCCCGCTTGGTCGGCAATCGGTATCTCCTCTTTTTTCACCCCCGCACAACCCATGTGCAGACCACGTCCATACGTAACTCCGACTCGGGACAATGAACAAAAATCATACAGACAACTAGAAAAATACGAGATTATCGCTTAAAATAGTTGGTTAATTCAGATATTATTTTGTAACTTTAGCTCCTAAAAACAGAGAATTGACTTAAAGTAACTCAGAAATGTGTATCTGAGGTGCGTGTTTTCAGTATAATAAGTTCTTCCGACAGAAAATATTTCTCATCAAAGTTTATCATATCAACAAAAAACCAATTATGAAAGCAACTCGAATCACGACCGGGTTATTCTTTTTGGCGACAGCTATCGGCACTTTGTCCTGTGACAAAAGCAGACAGACAGAAGCATCGGGTGGAGAAGCATTCGATCCCTCACAAGCCATTACCATCTCCGGTTTCAAACCTAGGACCGGTGGCATCGCCACACAGATGATTATAGACGGGACAAACTTCGGCAACGATACCGTTGGTCTGTCCGTCTACTTTGTCGACAGCCTCGGCACAAGGCACAAAGGGGGCATCGTCAGTAGCAATGGAGAGAAAATCTACCTCACGGTTCCAAAACTCACGTACCTGAGAACTCTGAAGCTGGAAGTGGAAAAGAAGCTCGGGGACAAGACCTACGTTTCGAAGAGCGAAGATATGAAATTTCTCTACAAGACGGAAGTCTCCGTGTCCACCGTTATCGGTCAGGCGTCCACGAACAACCAACTACCCACGGTGGGCGGTTCGTTCGCCGGTTGTACACTCTCGGCTCCTGCATACCTCACGCTTGACGACGAGGACAACCTGTTCATTTGCGAGCGTCCCCATGATTTCGGGATTTTCGCCCGTGACGCGGCCGGACACACTCTCGCAGGCAACGCCTATGCAGGAAACATTCTCCTCGGAGATACGAAGAATGAGACCCTCACCGTCCTCAGATACCTGAATTATGAGCCACTGAACGCACCCACATTTTCCGACGAGTCGGGAGAGGAAGCCGTTTACTTCCCTGAAGACAGGGGCAGAGGCTACCTACGCCTCAGGAAAGGAGCAAACTATGCAATCCAAAAACAGAGTATGCTTTTCGCAAATGCGGATCAGAACCCTTTCAAAGAGAACAATTGGAAACACTCTATGCTGATCAATAAAAAAGACAAGATGCTCTACACGATTCTGTGGAAAGGACAGCTTCTACGGATTAATCCCCGAACAAGGCAGTCGGAGCTCTTGATCGAAAAAGTGGTACCGGATATTCCCAATGAAAAGGGTGGAGCGGGTAGCGACAATTACTACATCTTCTCCCCTCTCGAACCGAACGTGATGTACGTGGCACTCTGCGACTACAATATGATCAAAAAGATCGATTTGGATAAGATTCCGCAGGGAGATCCGCGCAGCTACCGCGGAACGGATTACGCGGGCTTGGCGATTTCGGACGGTCCGGTCTCCGGCAGAGGATGGGAAGACGGTATGCTGAGGCAGGCCAAGTTCAATAACCCGAGACAACTCGCCTTCACAAGCGACGGCAAACTCTATATCGCAGACACCAACAACCACTGCATCCGCGTGATAGACACCACGATTTCGGAAGACCAAGTCGTGGTAAATACTGCCGTCGGAGTACCGGGAACTGCCGGATTCCGCGACGGAGGTCCGGATCAGGCACTCTTTAACAGACCTACCGGCGTAGCGGTCAGCAGCGACGGATCAGTCCTCTACGTGGCAGACCATATGAACCACGTCATCAGGAAATTGGCTATTCAGTAAATCACCACAGATCACAAAAACGAACACGTTATGCGAAAGAACAGGAGTAATTTCTTGACCATAGCACTGAGCCTCCTGGCTCTGATGCTTGTGACCCCGCTCTGCGTCTTTGCCCAGGATTCGGCAAAAGAGAAACGAACCATAGAGCTAAAAGGGGTGGTCAAAGACCAAAATAAGGAGTTGCTGATCGGCGTCAATATCTATGTCAAGTCCGAGAAGAGCCACGGCGTGACTTCCGACCTTGACGGGCGTTTCTCCCTGATGGTAGCCCCGGGGGAAATCGTGGTATTCAGTATGGTGGGACTTAAACCGCACGAACACACCGCGAAACTCTCCGACAAAGGCAAAAACCTCGAAATTATCCTCGAAGACTCCCAGGGAGAACTGGAAGAACTCGTTGTCACAGGTCTCACGTCTCAGAAGAAGGTCTCCGTGGTGGGTGCCATCACCAACGTGGACGTGAAAGAGCTCAGGACACCCTCCACTTCCATCAATAACGTCCTCGGCGGACGGGTGGCCGGCGTGATTACGAATATGACCTCCGGCGAACCGGGCAAAAACATATCCAACTTCTGGATCCGCGGTATCGGTACATTCGGTGCCAATGCCGGCGCTCTGGTACTCGTAGATGGTCTCGAAGGAGACCTGTCCCTGCTCGACCCCGATGATATCGAGTCTTTCTCCATCCTCAAGGACGCGGCCGCTACTGCCGTCTACGGCGTTAGAGGAGCCAATGGCGTGGTTGTCGTCACCACAAAGAAAGGGAAGGAAGGCAAGCTCAGGATCAATGCCCGCGCCACGGTACAGGTCAACGTACTCAAACGCTTGCCCAAGTTTTTGGACAGCTATGATTACGCGGTATTGGCAAACGAAGCCCGTGCTATGGACGGTCTCTCGGAGGTCTATACGGATATGGAACTGGAACTGATCAAGAACAACCTTGACCCTGATTTGTACCCCAACGTGAATTGGATGGATGAAGTGTTGAGCCCCGTCTCTTTGGCGCATAGGTACTACGTCAGCGCCTCCGGCGGCGGGGAGAAAGCCAGATACTTCCTCTCACTCGGCTCCAGCCTCCAAGGTGCGGCGTACAAGCAGGCAGACGCCTCTTTCAAGCAGCCTCTGGCCTATAACCAGCACACCTACCGGGCAAATATCAGCATGAACCTCCTGCCCACGACGATTTTGGACTTCAGTGCCGACGGTGCTCTGACCTATCACGCCCTCCCCGGCTTCCAAAACACGAATTCGCTTTGGGCTTCGGTGATGCAGATCACTCCGTTGATGTTCCCCGTTAAGTACTCGGACGGCACACTGCCAACGTGGGGCAACCGGGATATGTCTTCCCCGTACGCGAGGCTGAACTACACGGGGCTTGCGGAAATCTCTAACTTCAGGAATAAACTGGTACTTCAATTGACCCATAACTTCAAGGGCTACCTGGACGGACTTTCTCTGAATGCACTTGGATCGGTGGAGTTTTTCAATAACATCACCGAATCCCGCACCAAGTCTCCCGACTTCTATAAGGCAACGGGTAGAAATGCAGAAGGGGATCTGATCAAGTCACTTCGTCTGAAACAAACAAACGTCAATTATTCGGGGAACGAGAACTTCGCCCGCAAGTACTATTTTGAAGCGAAAGCCAATTACAATAAGACATTCGGAGACCATAACGTAGGCGCTCTGCTCTACTACTATATGGAAGACTACCAGAGCACCCGGTGGAGCCCGGACATACTCGGCATCAACCGCATCCCCGAACGCCGTCAGAATGTCTCAGGACGTCTCTCCTACGGATACAAGAACACCTACTTCATCGATGCCAACTTCGGCTACACCGGCTCCTCCCAGTTCAAGAAAGGCGAGCGCTTCGGGTTCTTCCCTTCCATTGCTGCAGGCTGGGTGCCGACAAGCTATGACTTCGTTGCCGAAAAGATGCCTTGGCTCACGTACTTCAAGATCAGGGGGTCCTACGGTACCGCAGGTAACGACCGCATCTCCAATACCAGGTTCCCCTACCTCACCATCATCAATAACCACGCAGGCACGGCTTGGGGGTATTCGGGACAAGGTGTCGCAGAAAAGCAAGTCGGAGCCGATAATCTGATGTGGGAAATGGCAAAGAAAGCCAACATCGGTATTGAAGCCAATTTCTTGGACAACAGGCTCAAGTTTGTGGTCGACTTCTTCCACGACAAGCGCGACAACATCTATATGCAACGGGCTACCCTGCCCGACTTCCTCGGTCTCGTGAACCTTCCCTACTCCAACGTGGGTGCCATGCACAGCTTCGGTTCCGATGGTAACGCAGAGTACACGCACCACTTCAACGAAGATATGAGCTTCACTGTCCGCGCCAACTACACATGGTCACAAAACATCGTGGACAACTGGGAGCAAAACAAACTTCCCTACGACTACCTCAGCTACTCCGGCAAGCCTCTGAGCGTGATCCGCGGATTTATCGCGGAAGGGCTCTTCAGTTCCGACGAAGAGATCGCCCAGAGCCCTAATCAATCGGGTTTCGGACAAATCCGCCCCGGCGACATAAAGTACCGGGATGTCAACGGAGACGGCACCATCAATAACGATGACAAAGTCCCCATCTCTTACTCCAACCAGCTTCCGAGAATTATGTACGGCATAGGTGCAAGTTTTTCCTACAAAGACTTCACCTTGGGATTCCTCTTCCGAGGCAATGCGCTCGTAGAGTATTACCGCGCCGGCGCAGGACATAACGCGGGCTGGATTCCCTTCCTCGGCGGTGAAACGGGCAACGTACTCTCCTCCGCACTGGATCCCAAGTCGCGCTGGACTCCGGCATGGTACTCCGGAAATCCCGCGACCGAGAATCCGAACGCGGAGCTTCCACGACTCTCATATGGATCCAATAACAACAACATCCAACCCTCGACCTTTTGGAAAAGAGACGGCTCATTCATCCGGCTTCAAGAGCTGAGTGCACGCTATCACCTCGCTCAGAAAGGACTTATGAAGAGCTTGGGACTTTCGTCAATTGACTTTGAACTGGTATGCAACAACCTCTTTACCATCGACAAGGTCAAATACTTCGACCCCGAGCAGGCTATGTTCAACGGTGCCGCCTACCCCATTCCATTTACCACTACATTCCAAGTGTATTTGAATTTCTAAAGACAGTCGAGGATTAGTATGAAATCAAACTTTTTATATAACCTTATCGGAATCTTTGCCTGCTTCGGCATCGTAATGTCTTCCTGCACGTTCCTTGACCCGGACAGGTATTTCGAGGATTTCTTCCCCGAAGACTCCATCTTTCACTCAAAATCAAACGCAGAAGGCTATCTTTGGCATACGCCGACACATTTCCCGGATCCGAGCGCCATCTGGGGAGGATCTTGGAATCCGGGAGAATTGGCATCGGACGAAATGACCGTTCTGTGGGAAAGCGGCGAATTTCCCGGCATTTCATTTACAAAAGGAACTATTACGGAAAGGAATCTTCCCTCATCCTTCCTGAGTACCTGGTACCAGATGTACACTGTCATCAGACGGTGCAATCTTATGATTGCCAACATCGATAAAGTTCAGGATATGAACACCCGGGAAAAGCAGGAATATTTGGGATACGTCCACTTTATGAGAGGGTATGCTTACTATCATCTGCTCCAAAACTTCGGTCCGTGCCTTATCCTCGGAGACGAAGTAATCCCCAATAACCTTCCATCCGAGGATTACGACAGAGAACGCGCCACCTATGACGAAAGTGTGGACTACATCGTAAAGGAATTTGAAGAGGCCTCCCGCTTTATGCCTTCACCGGTCTCCCAATCATCCGTTCTCTACGCCCGTCCCACCAAAGGTGCGGCACTCGCGCTCATTGCCCGCCTGAGACTCTACCAAGCGTCTCCACTCTTTAACGGAGGAGATGCCGCGAGGCGTGTATTCGGAGATTGGACACGTGCCAGCGACGGGGTTCACTACGTGAATCAAACTTACGATCCGAATAGATGGGCCATCGCCGCAGCAGCAGCCAAGCAAGTGATCAACATAGGCTATTACGAGCTCCACACAGTGGACTTTGATGCCCAAGAGCCGAATCCCTGGCCGATCCCCGAAAATGTCTCCAAAGAACCTTTCCCGATGGGTGCCGGTGGCATTGATCCCTACCGCTCGTATTCGGATATGTTCACGGGAGAGAGCCTTGTTCAGAACAACAAAGAGTTCATCTGGGCACAACCCTCAGGTCAGGTTTCCGGATATACGCGCCACAGCTTTCCAGTCTATTACGGCGGTTGGGGCGGTATGTCTGTTCCCCAGAGGGTAGTCGATGCGTACTTGATGATGGACGGCAAAACCATAGACACAGCCTCCCAGGAATACCCCTACGACTCCGATGTTACCCAAACTATGGGTCAGGCAAAGGAAATGGGACCTGTCACACTGAAAGCCGACGTACCCAAAATGTACGGCAACAGGGAAGTGCGCTTCTACGCCTCCATCGGTTTTCCCGGACGCTATTGGAAGATGAATTCCGCAAGCGACGGTGCGTATATGAATAAGCAGTTCTGGTTTTCCAACGACGACAACTCGGGTAAAACCGGTGCCGGCAACAACGTCAACGACTACACCATCTCCGGATACGTTCCCACAAAGTACATACACGATGACGACTCTTGGGCGAATGGAAAAGGACAGGTGAAAGGGGCTTTTGTCGTCCCCAAGCCGTTCCCGATCATTCGTTACGCCGAGGTCTTACTCGAATACATTGAAGCCCTCAATAACGTTGAAGGAACCTATACGGCATCTGTGATGAGCGCAGACGGAGAAAGAGTCGAAACGCCGATCACCCGCGACGTCAACGAAATGAAGAAGTACTTCAATATGATTCGTTACCGTGTCGGTCTTCCAGGTCCGGATGACGCACTCTACTCGGATCCTGAGGAGATGCGGAAAGTGATTATGAACGAGCGCCAAATCGAGCTCTTCAACGAAGGCTACCGGTACTTCGATACCCGCAGGTGGGGTACGTACCTCACCGACGATGCCAACCCTTCCAACTGGTTTGGACTCAACACAAAAAAAGACCGCCAACAGAGCAGTGCCAATACGGGGTTCTGGGAGTTGGTTCCCATCGACTCCAAGAACATCAGAGACCGGATTGCAACACCGAAGCAGGTACTCCTACCCCTTCCTCATAACGAACTTATGAAGACCCCCAAAATGGCTCAAAACCCGGGGTATGAACGTTAATTGGGAAGAGAAAAGAAAGTGCGCGTACTTTTCCTCACGCGCTACATCACTTCCACGGATTGATTATTTCTCAAAAAGAAAATATGAATACTCAAAAGCTACTACACAGCCTCATCGGACTCGCAGGCACGATCTCATTGACGCTGAGTTCTTGCAATAATTACGACTTCGGGCAAGAGTTTTACAAAAACGAAGTCGGTCTCCTGAGCAGTGGAGAAATGATGATATACGATCGTCAGGTTCTGGATCTGAATGCAGAAAACCAGGTCATCAACATTGTCGGTAACCTCAGTGGCTCACAACGACCAGGACAGGATATGAGCTTCACGATAGTGCCGGATGACTCTCTCTTCATGAGGTACAATAAGACGAACTTCGACCTTGACGAGAGCCGATTTGCACACATCTTGCCCAAAGATTGCTACGAAATGCCGTCTATGACCGGCACCATCAAAGCGGGAAACGGGCAGGGGCTCATCCCCATCGTCATCAAGAACATTGAGAGGCTCTCACCCGACTCCACCTACTTGCTCGACTTCAAAATCGACGAGACGGTCACCCCAAACGTAAATGCCAAAAAGAAGCACGTTCTCCTCAAGCTCAGCTACAAGAACGAGTTTGCGTCCACGAAGACCTCCACGGATTACACCTACCGCAATACGTTCGTGTCCGTACTCACTGAAGGCAGCAACACGTCCCGCAAACTTTCCTCTTCCGTGAGACTCTTTCCATTGGGCAAAAACACCGTCCGAATGCTCGCAGGAGACGAAACGTACAAAAATTACGTCGAAGCGCTCCCCGACATCAATGCCAAAAGCATCATCCTTGAAGTGGGCGACATTAACCCCAAAGACGAAAGCGCCCGTTTTGTGACGATAAAGCCCTACAAAACCATCGAAGTGGTACAGATGCCGGCTATCGCCAACTACTCGAATACATACCGCCTTACAGAAGACAAGCTACCCGGAGGACGCAGTGATTTTTATAAGGAGTTTCAACTCCACTACAAATACCGCGTCAGACCGGACGAACCGTTCAAAGAGGTAAAAGCAAGTTTCCGCCTCAAGGTCGAGAAATATGCCGACAAGCTCTAATGACAAGCATAACATCCTTTGCCACAAAAGCATTATGACACAGTATAGTTATTCCGTGAGGTTCCTCCTGCCGGCACTCTTGCTTACCGCGCTTATGACATTAGCAGGTAGCAGTTGCAAGTCTCCGTACGACAGAGACTACGAACTCGATCAGTTTGAAGTCGAGTACAAAGACCGTGATATAATCAGTGCCGACCAGTCCGGTATCGAAAAAGACATCCACATCATCACCACGCTTTCCCAAGACAAGTGGACAGCGTCCACCAAGTCGGAGTGGATCACCCTCTCTTCTTCGGCAGACAAGGTACACGTGTCCGTAGCGCCCTACTCCGATTTCGGAGCGCGCAAAGGCGTGATTGTCATTGCCTACGGTCACTTCAGTTACTCCATCCCAGTGGAGCAGACGGCAGGCAGGCAGGTCGACATCCAAGTCCTCGGCACACCGGAGAGCAAGCAGGTCTATAAGACCTTGCCTTCCAAAGGAGGGGAAGTATCGGTTACCGTAAAGAGCAACACGCCGATTACGGATATCATCATCCCCGACAGTTGCGCGTGGCTGACCATCAAAGAAAAGACAGTGGCAGGTGACGAAACCACTTTCAAGATCAGTGTGCCGTCATCCGAGAGCGTAAGAGACCGTTTCGGCACCGTATACCTCTACACCTCCGCAGACATCTCCAAGGTCTCCTCTTTTGCAATCAAACAGCTCAAGAGAAATTACGTCAGGGTTCCTCTGAGCGTGGATATGGTTTCCACGAATGCCCAGGAACCCAATGAAGGTCCCATTGCAAACCTGGTGAACGGCAATACCAACGACTATTTCCACACCATCTGGAGCGGTTCATCCCCCGGAGGCAAGCCACACTACATCGCATTTGCACTCGACACGCCCATTGAAGACCTCAAGATCGAGTACTCTTCCAGACCCAACGGAGACGGTGCTGGAGATGTCAAAATTGCAGATATATACACCAGCGAAGTCGGTGGTACGGACGATGCGAATTGGACAAAAATCGGGACGATGACGTTCCCGTTGCCGGGAGGTCGAAAAGCCCGCGTCTCTTCCAACGAGAGGATCCGATTCGACCATCCTGTGAAGTTCATCCGCTTCGTCCCCACTGCGAGACGCAACGCCAACCCCATCGACCCATCCGGATCTAACGGCTGGTTCAATATGGGTGAAATCTACCTCTGGACCTCCGAATAACGCTTCCTCTGTCCGAATCAGGTAACCAATAGACGTATGACACTGAGGTCTACCCCCCGCAAACGCGACCGGATCTCGGTGTCATACGGTTCCTTTCTTATTATTGCACCATATGGGCATCAAAGCACAAAAATTGTCGGGACAAGCGATTTACAAAGGGATCGGAATGCAGGCTCGAATGCCTGTAACAACGAGTTCTATTGAGGTCTTTATCCGGCAGAAGACACGAAAATCTAGGTTCGTATCTCCCGCTCTTCTATGTCCGTACTTCCCCACACTTTAGGTTCGGGTCTCAAGACTTTTTCAGTCTGTACCGGTTCTACTGACCGGGGTTACCCTCCAAATCTATTTTGACCCGACCTCAGAACCCTATTTTTACCGCCGTGTAGGATTATCCCTATCTGCAAAATCTCGATTTTTATGTACCACAAAAGATTTACACTTTCTTTGAAAGTTCTGGGAATCGTCTTCCTGTACCTCGCCACACTCTCCGGGTGCAAAAAGCCGGACATAAGCGAGACTCCGGAGCCGGGATTCCTTCAATTTCCCGACGGGAAAGAGCTGGTCTTCGACGAATCCGGAGGCTCGAAATCCCTTTCCCTCAAAACCAACATTTCCGCCCTCCGCGTGGCGTTTGGGGAGGATGCCCCGGGTTGGCTCTCTGCAAGGGTGACACCGAACGCGCTCGTCTGCATCGCCCAGCCGAATGACGGAGACGACGCAAGGACAGCCAAACTGACGCTCACGGGATCCGGCATTTCCGAGAACGTAAACGTCACACAGACAGGCAGGGCTCCGTTCATTAAGACAAGTGCCAAAGAGTACACGGTTGACGAATACGGCGGAAAGATTGCCATAGAAGTCATCACGAACAGGGCGTTTGATGTCGTCATCCCGCAGGATGCCGATTGGCTCAGGCTCGAAAGCATCGGCAAAGAGAGCCCCGTCATCGTCACGCTTTCGGCCTCTGCCCTCACTGAGGGCAGTCGCACCGCCGTTGTGACGTTAAAGGGTAGAGACAGTAAAGCCGGTGCCACCTTTTCGGTAACCCAAGAATCCGGAACCGGCTATGCCCCGAAGAGCGAACTGACACTGCCCACGGACTTCAAAGTCGTCCCGACCTCCGGGACGGCATCCTCTTTTCACGAAGGTGAGGGTATCGAAAACGCGTTTGACGGACTCTTTGATGACAACAAATTGTACCACTCCGCGTGGGATAACTCACCGGGCAACTATTTCCCGATCACGCTCGAATTCAACTTCGACGGCACCAAGGACTTGAGCTACCTTATTTACTACCCTCGTCAGAACGGAGCCAACGGACGCTTCAAAGAAATCGAAGTCTGGGGCAAAGGCTCCGCACTAAAGGATTACACCCTCCTCAAAAGCGTCAACCTCGAAGGGAGTGCCACGCCCTCGAAAGTTGTCTTTGAGCAGACGCTGCTCGGTGCGGGGAGCATCAAAATAGTGGTCAAGTCGGGAGCCGGAGACCGTAAGGGCTTTGCATCGGCATCCGAAATAGAGTTTTACCAAAATAACCCCGACAAGTTCGACCTCCTCTCCGTCTTTACCGACACCTCCGCATCCGCCCTGAAAACCGGCATCACCGAAGCCGACATCCGGAAAATCAAAGTCCCCGTCTATCAACAAATAGCCTATCACCTCCGGAAGGGCGACTACCCGCGGGAGTTTCGGATCGACACTTTCAAAGCCTTCCCGAACCCGGACACGGAAAGGGCGTACAACCGCACCGGCTACGCACTCTCCCTATTTGACAACCCCACGGGCATTGTGGTCAAGAAAGACCAAGACCTCCTTGTCCTCGTCGGTAACACGGGCGGACACAAGTTAGGGCTCTGGGTCGTGAACTATGACGTCCCCGGCGGAGACGGCGTAAACGGACGTAAAATGCTCACACTCGAAGAGGGTGCCAATCTGCTGAAGATGCCGCAGGACGGTCACCTCTACCTCGCCTACAACACCGATGACTGGCAAGCTGCCCCCGAGATCAAAGTGCACTTTGCCAACGGTCTTGTTCAAGGCTACTACGACTCCCAGAAGCACGCTCCGGAGAAATATAAAGAGATTTTGAATAACGCGTCGGCTTCGCAGTACCTCGACGTACTTGGCAAATACGCTCATCTCGCCTTCCCTGTCAAAGCCTTCAGAGCGGTCGTGCCGAGAGACGGCAGAAGGCTGACCGACCTCTATGACGACCTCGTAAAGAAGGAGTTCGACTTCCTCGGGATCTTCAAGTATGACCGTGTTTTCAATAATAGAGCCTTCTTCTCCGTACATCACAACCCCAATCTCTATCTCTATGCCACGAACTACCATACCGCTTACTCGGTAGGTACCGTCAATGGCTTACTGAGCGCGGAGGACGTAAAAAAAAGGGAGTGCTGGGGACTCGCTCACGAACTCGGTCACCAGCTCCAGACCGTCCCCGGAATCAAATGGCATGGTATGACGGAGATTACAAATAACATTATGAGCTTATACATCCAAACCGGGTACGGTAACACGGCGCGTTTGCAGGCAGAAAGTCCCGGTGGAGGCTACGTGACGCGTTACGACAAGGCATACGCCCTCTTCCACATAGAGGACTATATGGGCAATCCATCCACATTTGCCTATGCGGGTCAACTCGTACCCTATCTCGGACGCAAAAATGAGGTCTACTCCGATGTCTTCGAGATGCTCGTACCTCTATGGCAAATACAGCTTTATTTTGTAAATGTAAAAGGCAAGGAAGACTTCTACAAGGACATCTACGAGCAGGCACGTAGAGAGTACGACAGCGATGTTAAGAAGTCGGACGGTCAGTTACAGCTCGACTTTGTGCGCAAAGCATCCATCTCTGCCAGGATGGATCTGACGAATTTCTTCGAGAAATGGGGTTTCTTCAGGCTGATGAACCGAAGCGTAATGGACTACAGCCAAAAGCGTGTCGTCATCTCCCCAGCGGACGTGTCGAGTGCAAAGAGCAAAATCGCACTGCTCGGACTGCCACCCGTCACAGACAAAATCGAGTACATCTGCGATGGAAACTGGCAATACTTCAGGGACAAGACACCGGTTACGGGCAGCGGATCGGCCACGGTGTCCGGCAACATCGTCACCATTCCCCAAAACGCTTATCGGGGCGTGGTTGCTTACGAGTTTTACCTCAATGGCAAACTGATCGGCGTCGCCAATAACCCTAAGATTATCCTGCCGCAAACCATCTCGCTTGACGGCAAACAGGAACTCTTTGCCGTGGCTTACGATGGTAAGAAAACCGCCATCCCTGTCGCAAAGAATTAAGGATCATCAGTCCGGATTTAGGATCCGCATAGGGCGTGCCCTGTGCAACGAGGAAAGAAGAATGTGTCTGAAGTCCGAAACGCAAGGCGCTCTCAGGCTCGGGGAGGCGACGGGAGTACTCGCCAAGTACTCTTGGTCGTGTCCCGAATGCCGAAAGCGTCGTGGCGGTTCGGACTTTTGACACACTTTCCTTGAGACTTTGTCCGCTCTTCCTATGTCCGAATCGTTTTTAGACAAAACTTTCCTCGGGT
>JASBZK010000032.1 GCA_029983505.1 Porphyromonas sp. | reverse complement strand
TGGAACGGAAATGTTCCTCGGGTGGAACGAAAACTTTCCACGAGAGGAACATTCAGTGGCTACTGCAAGGGCGACCTACGTTTGAAGGTCACGCGCCTTTTTCCCAAGTCATCAAATGAGAAGGATGTCATCCGAAGGCGGTAACAGATCCTCGTCAGATGGGTATTCGTCCGATAAGGTATGGCTCATAAACTGGTCGTAAGCACCTATGTCGAGCATACCGTGTCCGGAAAGATTAAAGAGAATCACCTTTTCCTCGCCGGTCTCACGGCACTCCTTGGCAAGACGGATAGTCTCGGCTATCGCGTGGCAACTCTCCGGTGCCGGCACGATACCCTCGGTACGGGCAAACATCAAACCGGCGCGAAAACTCTCAAGCTGTCCGATATCCACTGCCTCCATCATATTATTCCGCATAAGCTGAGAGACGATGGGACCGGCACCATGGTAGCGAAGACCTCCGGCGTGTATACTTGCGGGTTGAAACTTGTGCCCCAAGGTATACATCGGGATCAAAGGGGTGTATCCGGCCTCATCCCCAAAGTCGTATGCAAAACGTCCCCGCGTCAGCTTCGGACATGAAGTAGGCTCGACCGCTATAAAACGTGTCTTTCTACCTCCATTGATCGTATGTCGCATAAAAGGAAATGCGATACCGGAAAAATTGGAGCCCCCTCCGAAGCAGGCGACGACAATGTCAGGGTATTCACCGGCCAACTCCATCTGCTTTTCTGCCTCAAGACCTATGACTGTTTGATGCAACGAGACATGATTGAGGACACTGCCAAGAGTGTAGCGACAGTTCGGCGTAGTCCGTGCAAGTTCCACGGCCTCGGATATGGCTGTACCGAGAGAGCCGTTATTGTGGGGATCCACAGTCAGAATATCTTTTCCGGCACGTGTGCTCATACTTGGCGATGGGGTTACCTGTGCCCCAAACACCTGCATCATTCCTCTTCTGTAAGGCTTTTGTTCGTAGCTCAACTTCACTTGATACACAGCGCACTCCAGGCCGAAAAGTTTGCATGCATACGCCAAAGCGGTACCCCATTGTCCGGCGCCCGTCTCTGTGGTGACATTGGTGATACCCTCTTTCTTGCAGTAATAAGCTTGGGGGATTGCCGAGTTGAGTTTGTGTGAGCCTACCGGACTCACACTTTCATTTTTGAAATAAATGTGAGCCGTCGTATCTAAAGCCTCCTCAAGGGCATAGGCACGAACCAGCGGTGTCGTCCGATAATTGCTGTATAACTGACGAACCTCATCGGGTATTTCAATCCATACATCCGTTTGATTGAACTCTTGTCGGGATGCCTCCCGACTAAAGAGAGGGAACAAATCCTCTGCCTGTATTGGTTTATGTGTCTGAGGATTAAGCAAAGGAAGCGGCTTGGTTGCCATCTCTGCCTGGATGTTGTACCAGTGCGTGGGAAGCTCCGTTGTGGGCAGCAAAAAGCGTTTCTGTCTCATACGATCTGCGACTATATTATTTGAGATTTGTGCGAATGTACCAATTATTTGGCTCATAGACTACGCCTGTCACCCCTTGACGGGAACCTTTTCAAAGAGACCTTGGGGACAGGCATCCGCTTGTCGTACGGACCGAGAAAAGGACCGCGGTCTGTACCACGGTATAAAATGGTACAGACCGGGACAAATGTCTCGGTCTGTACCAAAAATTAGCGTATCGTGAAGATCGGTTTAGCGTGCGTTCTTAGCCGCGATACGAGCCGCCTCCTTGGGGTTCTTTTCAAACTTCCTGTTGTTGATGAGGTAAGCTATCGGGGTAGCCACGAATAGGGTGGCAAAGACACCGAAGATGATACCCACGAGGATGGCGAAGGTGAAGCTTCGCATCGACGCACCCCCGAAGAGGAACATAATCAGCACCACAAGGAGAGTAGAAGTGGTCGTATTGAACGTACGGGAGAGGGTCGCGTTGAGCGCCTCATTAAAAATCTTCTTACGCTCGCCGGAGGGATAGTACCCCAGGGTCTCACGGATACGGTCAAAGACCACGATGGTATCGTTGATGGAGTACCCGATGATCGCAAGGACGGCAGCCACGAAGTTTTGGTCCACTTCCATCGTGAAAGGCATAATCTTCCACAGGAGGGCGTACATCGCGAAGATGGAGAGCGACGTGAAGGTAACCGAAGCAAAGGCACCTACGGAGAAAGCCACGTCACGGAAACGGATCAAGATGTAAACCGCCATCACGATGAGAGAGAGTACGACTGCGATGAGCGCACCGGTCTTGATGTCGTCAGCCATCGAAGCGCCGACCTTCTGAGAGCTCTGGATGTAATCGGAAGTGAACTCTTCGAGAGTGGTGCCTTCTTTGAGCAGCGGTTTGAGGCCTTCGTAAAGTTTGCTTTCGATTTCGGCATCCACTTCGGGGGTATTTTCTTCCACCTTGTAGTTGGTGGAGATGCGGACCTGATCCTCTGTGGAGATGGTGATGACGGTCACTTTGCCTTCAAACGGAGTGGAGAGCAAGTTAGTCACTTCGCCCGTGGTGACCGGCTTATCGAAGCGCACCACGAAGTTACGACCGCCCGTGAAGTCGATACCGCTATTGAGACCGACGGTGAAGAGGGCGATGAGACCTGCCGCGACTACCCCCAAGGCTACGCCGAAGCCGACTTTACGACGACCAACGAAGTCAAAATTCGTATTCTCGAGGAAATTCTTGGAAAGCGAGGTCGTGAACGTGGTCTTGTCAAGCTTGCCTTTTGCCGCCCATTTCTCAAAGAAAAGACGCGTGAGGAAGACGGCGGTGAGGAAGGAACAGATCAGACCGATGATGAGCGTCGTAGCGAAACCGCGGATGGGACCCGTACCGAAGCCGTAAAGGATGAAACCGGTGATGATGGTCGTAACGTTGGAGTCGATGATCGCGGAGAAAGCGTTATTGTAGCCCTCTTCCACGGACTTGGCCATACTCTTGCCCTTCTTCAGTTCCTCTTTGATGCGCTCGAAGATCAGCACATTGGCGTCCACTGCCATCCCGAGCGTCAGAACCATACCGGCGATACCGGCCAGCGTGAGGACGGCGTGCAGTGAAGCAAGGATACCGAGGGTGAGGAAGAGGTTAATAAGGAGTGCAATGTCGGCCACAATGCCGGGAAGGAACCCGTAAATGAGGCACATATAGATCATCAGCAGCACGAGTGCGACGATGAAAGAAACGAAACCTGCGCGGATGGCTTCCTGACCGAGGGAAGGTCCGACGACGTCCTCTTGGACGATGCGCACGGAGGCGGCCATCTTACCGGAGTTCAGCGTATTGGCAAGGTCGTTTGCTTCATCCACAGTAAAGTCACCGCTGATGGAGGAGACACCGTTGGGGATCTCACTATTGACGTTAGGCGCGGAGTACACTACGTCGTCGAGGACGATGGCGATGGGACGACCGACGTTTTCCTTGGTGAGGCGTGCCCACTCCTTCGTGCCGGCAGCATTCATCGTCATGGAGACGGTCACTTCCTGTGATCCCTGACGATTTTTGATGTTGGTCTCAGCATTGGTGACGACGTCGCCTGCAAGAGCGGCCTGTCCGTCACGACGGGTAACCTTGATGGAATAGAGACCGAAGAGGTTGGAGCCGTCGGTCACTTCTTTGACGCCCCACAGAAGCTTGAGGTTGCGGGGGAGTACGTCTTTCACTCTCGGGAGTGAGAGCAGGGAGTCGATCACGGCCATATCGGCAGCACGGGCGTAGCCTACGATAGGCGAGGGAGCGAGCTGACCGTTATAAGTATTGAGCTGGAGGAGGGAGAGAAGCGGATGCTCGGCACTCATAGCCGTGGCAGCGGTGTCCGCTTTCGGAGTCTCTTCGGTGCCGGTCACTTTATTAGCCAAAGCGGTGAGGTCGTCGGAGACGGCTGCAGAATCGGCGGGTGTCTGAGTGGCGAGTGAGTCGCTTACCGCGAGGGTGTCAGCCGGGGCTTCGGTTTTGGGCGCAGTGCCGGCGGTCTTGGCGAGGACCTGGTCTGCGGCCACGAGTGCGTCGTAGACCTCAGGCAGAATATAAGCTTCCCAAAACTCGAGGTTCGCCGAGCCCTGAAGAAGCTTACGGACGCGCTCGGGCTCGGTGACGCCGGGGAGCTCGACAAGGATGCGGTCGGAGCCCTCAAGCTTTTGGAGGTTCGGAGCCACGACGCCGAAGCGGTCGATACGGTTACGGAGGACTTTGTGGGAGGACTCGATGGCGACCTTCATTTCGTCACGGAGGACGGCTTCGACCTCAGCATCGGTGCTGTTGGTATTGATGCGGTCCTTCATGTCGAGCGTACCGAAGATGGCGGAGAGCCTTGCTCCGGGGTCGAGAGCATGCAGTTCATCAATAAAGAGGGTGATAAAGTCTTTTTGGCTTGTCTCCTTCTTCTTTTTTGCGTTCTCGAGCGCTTTGCGGAAAGTGGGATCTTGGTTGTGACCGGAGAGGTTGTCGATAACCTCGTCGGCGTTGAGTTCGAGGATCACGTTCATCCCGCCCTTGAGGTCGAGACCGAGACCGATCTCGTTCTGACGAACCTCTTTGAGGGTGTAGGTGAGCCATACCTTCTTATTGGCCAAAGAATCGAGGTACGCGATTTCCTTTTTCACATCCCCGCCTGCGAACTCCTTAGCCTTCTTGGTGTAATGAGCGCCCACGACAGAGAACGAGAGGTAAAACGCACAGATCACCAAGAGAATAATAGCAGTCCACTTTACTAAACCTTTGTTCTGCATCTCTTTAATTAATGGTTATCTAAAAATTAGATTTATGTCTCTTTGAAAGGAAAACCGCGCCACCGGTCTTGATTATCCCGATGACGTAGGCATTCGGATCCCTCGGTTTTTCCTTTTGGGTGCAAATATACCTCTTTTAATTCAAAGAGAGGCAGTCTCCGACAAAATCGGGACTGCCTCTCAGACAATAATCCATGCATAGCTTCCGCGCTCTTCTCTCACGAGAAAAGGCAAAACCAAATGCAACGTATTTTTCTTACCCTTATGATCCGGCTTGGACTGTACTCTAACCTTGCAAGAAAGATTCAGCCGGGGGCATCTCTCCTAACCCTCGAGAGAGATACGCCGCACAGAGCCTGTGGGGACAAAATCGGACGGATGAAACTTTTTTTTGGCACTAAAACCCGTCTTGTCTCTCGCTCGGCTCCTGCATTTATGCACGTTACGGCAGGTTTTCTGACTTCCTCCCGTCCCGAGAGACCTTCCCAGACGACTTTCGTCATTTCCAGTGGTCGAGTCCTTTCGAAAAAGGACAGCTAAAGGCACACGACCTTTTGTCTCGAAGCGGTTAATGAGGTACACAGCAGCGGGGCTGTACGAGATTCGCACTCGTTTCCCTTTTCTCCGGGATGATTGGCCCCAGACACCGTGGCTCAAAGGTACCACTTTTTTGGTTAACTTTGGACTCCACTAACGAATGACTGACCTCTTTTTTCAAAATTCGCTTATGACAGCTTCAAAAGACGCCTTCAGCGCAAACGCCATCCGAATCTTCAATAGAGCCATCACGGAGTATCACCTCCATGATGACGTGGATCAGCCTTACGCTTCGCCCTTCACTGAGGGCAGCATTGAGGAGATGCTGTACCGCAAGTGCTGGATCGACACCGTGCAGTGGCACTTGGAGGACATCATCCGCGATCCCGGGATCGACCCCTCGGATGCCCTCAGCCTGAAGCGCCGCATCGACAAGAGCAACCAAGACCGCACCGACCTCGTAGAGCAGATCGACACCTATTTCTTGGACAAATACAAGGGTGTCACGCCCGAAAAAGAGGCCCGGCTCAATACCGAATCCCCCGCGTGGGCCATCGACCGTCTGAGCATCCTCCAGCTCAAGATTTACCACATGACGGACGAAGCAAACCGCGAAGGCATCACCCCGGAAAAACGGGCCAAGGTTCGCGCCAAGCTCTCCGTCCTTTTGGAGCAAAACGAAGACCTTCCCCGCGCCATTGACGAACTCCTGGAGGACTACGCCACGGGACACAAGGTGATGAAAGTGTACCGCCAGATGAAGATGTACAACGACCCCTCCCTCAATCCCGTCCTCTATGCCAAAGGGAAGTAAAGGGAGGCACGCTCCGGACGTCATTTTCATCAGGCTTTCGGCACTCGGCGACGTCGCGATGACGCTGCCTTTCGTCTACGAAGTCTGCCGGCAGAACCCCTCGGGGCGCTTCCTCTTCGTGACGACACCTTTTCCCTCCAAGCTCTTCATAGACAAACCCGAGAACCTCCGGACGGTCGTCTTCCGCAAAAAAGAAGACCGGACGCTTCCTTTCGCACTCCGGCTCCACAAGATGGCTCGGGGAGCCGAAATCGTCGACCTCCACGCCGTCCCCCGGACGAGATGGATCACGCTTGTCCTCGGACTCCTCGGACACCACGTCACCACGCTCGACAAACCCCGGAAAGCACGCCGCAGACTTCTTGGTCGGACGCCGGAGCCCGAAGTGCCACGCAACCTGTACGTTCCCCGGATGACGCAGCTGTACAGGGAGACACTCGGACGAGCCCGTTTCCCTTATGACGGACGGGCAGAGTCTTTGGCAAAAGCCGAAACGGAGAAAAAAATAGGTCTCGCGCTTTTCGCCCAACACGAGGGCAAGATGCTCCTACCCACACAGGAGGAGGAACTCGTGGCGCTCTTGAGCCAAAACTTCCCCGACTTCGAGATTCGGCTCTACGGTGCGAATGAGACCTACGAGCTGGAGAGGCGGCGCGAACTCGCCGCCCCCTACCCTAACGCCTCCGTGGCAAGCCACGCGGCGTTTGAGGACGAGGTGCACGAAATCTCGTCCCTCACCTGTATGGTCAGTATGGACAGCGCCAATCAGCACATCGCCCGCTTCCTCGGCGTGCCGGTCCTCTCGCTCTGGATGCAGACGCACCCCGCAGCGGGGTTCCTGCCCTTCGGGATGCCCGAAGAGGACTGCATCGGCGCCAATCTGGAGTGCCGCCCCTGCTCCGTGTACGGCAATAAGCCCTGCCGGCGCCGCGATTGGGCGTGCAAGCACAGGCTCGACCTCGAAGACGTCGTCAGGAGAATCAAAGCACTCATCTAAATTCTTTTTTTTGCACAGACCAAAAATAATTTCTTGGTCAGACCGAGAGATGAGTCCGGGTCTGACCAAGAATTTATTTTCGGTCTGTACCTTTTTATTTCCGTCTTGCGTCACCGCTTAGGGGTCGTGTCAGGCGTGCCTCTCACGTACCCCCTCACGAAGCGGCGATTGGGGTTCAGAGGAGACCGGCTTCCTTGAGCTTGGCATCCACCTCGGCAGGGTCGTTGGTACGGACGAGGATGGTACCGTCGGGAGAGACGAGCACGAGGTTAGGGATGGCGGTCACGCCGTAGACGTCGGCGGCTTTGCTCTCGGCGTCAAAGAAGGTCGTCCAGTTCATACCGAGCTCTTCCCGTGCTTTTTGGTTCTGCTCGGGCGTCTCCTGAAGCCCGCCGATGCTGAGGACGGTGAGTTTGTCGCCGAGCGTCTTATTGAGTTTGGAGAGATGGGGCATAGACGCGCGGCAGGGACCGCACCAAGAAGCCCAGAAGTCGATAAGGAGATAGGTGTCGGGCTTCCACAGCTCGGAGATCTTTTTCGTCACGCCTTTGTCATCGGTCATGGACACGTCGACAAATTCGGCACCTGCGTCGGTAGAGGCGCTCTTTTTGAAGAGGGCGTAGTTTTCCCTATTGAAGTAGTAGTTCTTGACGGCGTCACTGGCGGCTTCGTAGCGGGTAATGAAGTCGTTTTCGTTTTCAAAAGGCAGGTACCCGAAGATCATCGCACCGACGAGGTTGTCCTTATTGGCCTCGTATTCCTTTTGGTGGAAGGTGTTCATTTCGGACATATACAGGGAGTCTATGAGCTGCTTTTCGGCCTCCAGTTTCTTCACCTCTTCGGCGGGCAGGGAGTCTTTTTTCTGCCACTGTTCAAACCACGTTTGGTGACGGGCAAGGAGGGGATTCTCGACCTCGCTTTTGCGCTTAGAGAACTCGCTGATTTGGGTATTCAGCCCATTCTCGGGCGTGACCGAGTAGACGAGGGCGCCGTCGAAGGTGCCGGTCTCGGTGCGGAGCTCCGCGGTGCCGGCTTCGGGGACAAAGGCAGCGCTGCCCGTGACACGGTCGGAGATGGTGTAAACGTCGGAAGTGGAGACGCTGTCGATGAGGAGCTTGAAAGAGCCGTCCTGTACGAGGACAGAGTCGATGGGCTCACGACTGTAGGCGAAGACGTAGACGTATTTGCCATTGAGGTCGGAAGAGAGACCGGAGCCGGTGAGCGTAAAAGTAGAGGCGCTCTTCTCACCCCCGCAGCCCGCAAGAAGCGCGGCGGAAGCAACGGCGAGCAACGCAAGGAGTCCGTGTTTGTTCATTTTTTGTCCTTTAAAAATAAGTGTTTGGGAGAAAAGTAAAATACGCCGGTAAGATATCCAAATTATTTGACACTTCCCCGCCCTGACCCGGCATCCGGGGAAGAGAATCGCATCGGTACGTCCGATTTTTGGGCTATCTTTACGAAGCAAAATCCAAACAACGCCCAAAACGAACAGGAAAGAAAGATTATGAACGCGCTCATCCTCGGCGGCGGAGGCCGCGAACAAGCTCTCGCTTGGAAAATCTCCCAAAGCCCCCTCATCGACACCCTTTACCTTGCGCCCGGCAACGGAGGCTCTTTCCCGAAGTGCCTCAACGTCGCACTGAGTGAAACGGATTTCCCCGCCATAGCCGATTTCGTCAAGCATAACGACATCGAGCTCCTCGTCGTCGGACCCGAGCAGCCCCTCGTGGACGGCATCGTCGATTTCCTCTCCCGGGACGCCGACCTCTCTGGGCTTCATATCGTCGGACCCACGGCCTTCGGAGCACGTTTGGAGAGCAGCAAGGCTTTCGCCAAAGAGTTTATGGCCCGGCAAGGCATCAAGACAGCAGCCTACCAATCTTTCTCGGGCGAAGGCAGCATAGAAGCCGCAGCGGACTTCATCCGCAGCCTCGGTCACGGTCCTTACGTCCTTAAAGCCGACGGTCTGGCCGCGGGAAAAGGGGTCCTCATCATCAAAGAGGAGGACGAAGCGGTGCGCGCCTCTGAGGAGATGCTGAGGGGGAAGTTTGGAGAAGCAAGCCGCACGGTGGTTATAGAGGAGTTCCTCTCCGGTATAGAGTGCTCCGTCTTTTTCCTCACCGACGGCAAGAGCTATACCCTGCTGCCGGTCGCCAAAGACTACAAGCGGATTGGCGACGGCGACACGGGGCTCAATACCGGAGGGATGGGCTCCGTCTCTCCCGTCCCCTTCGCAAATAAGGACTTTATGGACAAGGTGGAGCAAGAGATTGTCCGTAGGACAGTCGACGGTATCTCCCCGGATGTCTACAAGGGTTTTGTCTTCCTGGGGCTGATGGACGTAGAGGGCGAGCCTTTCGTCATCGAGTATAACGTCCGGATGGGAGACCCCGAGACGGAGTCCGTGATGCGCCGCATCGACGGCGACCTCGTGCCTTATCTCTTGGCGCTGAAAGAGGAGAAGCTCGGCGACCTCGAGCCTCTGAGAGAGACGGAAGAGACAGCCCTCACCCTCATCCTCGCCTCAGGGGGCTACCCCGAGAAGTACGCCAAAGGCTTCACCATCTCCGGTATCGAAGAAGCCGAGAAGCTCGGTGCCGTCGTCTTCCACGCGGGAACCAAGTCCACGGCCGACGGCGGTATCGTGACCGCCGGCGGGCGCGTCCTTGCCGTCTCTGCCACCGGCTACGGACTGGAAGAGGCCCGGGAGAAGGCTTACGCCGCAGCGGAAGTCATCACTTTCGAGAAAGTCTACAAGAGAAACGACATCGGCTCCGACCTACTTGCCTTTATGAAAGGCTACATCCGCAAGGAGACAAAGAAGTTGTGGGAAGGGATCTTCAAGCGCGAAGATAAGAAGTAATGCCGCTCGAGCCCCGGAGCCTTGCAGGTGCGGTTTGGGCAGGTCTCAAACTGCTCCTCCCCTCTGTCACGCACCCCGGTGCGGTGACGTTCTTTCTCTGGCTCTCCGTCCTTCTTTTCATCGTCCTCCTTCACCGCCACAACGTACTCGGCTACGGCTCGGAGCGGGACACGGGACTCGCGGAGCTATTCCTTCTCGCCACCCTTTTGGCCTTACCTCGCGACGGCGACCTTCCACTGCTGTGGGCGGTGCTTACCGGGGTACTCTTCGTGGAGACTGCGTCACGGGTACTCCTCTCCTATGCGCTTAAGAGGGGACCGGTGATCGCGTTCGAAGTGGGCTTCGGCGTGGGGCTGCTCACCGTCATCCACCCCGCCTACGTACTTTTCGCGCCCTATCTGCTCTACAAGTTTTCGCGCCTGAGGCTTCTTTCCTCGAAGCACTTCTCCGCCTTCGTGATGGCCTTTGTGGCGGCGTGGTGGCTCTCTGTCGTCCTCTTTGCGGAGCCTTCGGCTGAGGGGCTTTGGGCATACGTCGTGGGAAGAGCGTCCCTCTTGGCCGGGATTGCCTTTCCGGAGGGGAAGACGCTCCTTTTCCTCCTCGGGTTGCTCGTCATCCTCATCTCCGTGAGTGCCAAAGTCTACGTCCTCTCTCCCAGGTCCATCGCCCGCCACAAGTGGATCCTTATCTTCCAGATCAGTGTCTCTTGGATGGCCTTTGCGCTCGCCGTCGTGTACAGCGACCGGCTCTCTTTTCCCGTCATCACCCTTTTCTTCCTCTCCTCCATTCTCCGTCACCTCATCGGCCTGAGCGGAGACAGGGAGAAGGCTCCCGGATGGGTCTTTCTCTCTGCTCTTGCGCTTGGGGCGGGGGTCATCGTTTGGAGTCTGATTTAGGCGCGCCCTCCTTTCTGCTCTGATTTTATTCAAAAAGCTATGCTCGACTTTCTCATCAACTACGGCTACATAGGGGTCTTTTTGGCCGCCTTTCTTGCCGCCACGATTTTGCCTTTTTCCAGTGAAGTGGTCATTGCGGGGGTGATGGCCGCTGGGGCCGATTATTGGCCGCTCATTTTCTCTGCCACTTCGGGCAACGTCCTCGGCGGTATGACCTGCTACCTCCTCGGGCACTTGGGCAAAAGGGAGTGGATCACCAAATACCTCGGAATGAAAGAGGAGACGGTGGACAAGTGGACACGCTTCTTGCAGGGGAAAGGCTCGTGGATGGCTTTTTGGGTCTTCCTGCCCGGGGTGGGCGACTTCTTCGCCGTGGCGCTCGGACTTCTGAGGGCAAATGTCTGGTCGGTACTCGCCTTTATGACGGCGGGCAAATTCCTGAGGTACGTCGGTCTGGGCGAAGGGCTCAAGTACACGACGGACAACTGGGACGCGATTCTGGACTTCGTCTCCGCCCATCCGCTTATCCCCGCCCTCCTCACGCTTATACTCCTCATCGCCCTCGTTTGGTACCTTGTGCGCAAAACGAAGGACCGACAATAAGGGCAACCGGCTCCAACGGAGCCGAATCTTGGTTACCCATCAGCTTCAGTTCGTCTCCCACCACCCTACTATTTTTACACGTACCAAGGAAATCTTTTCGCTCAGACCCGGGACAAAAAGAGACACGTACCAAGAATATCTTCCCGGTACGTGTAAAAATATAGACGGTTTGGATGTGAGAAACGGATTAGAAGAGGAGGGTGCCGGGCGGCGTGGTGGATGAGGGGGCAAGGCAGGAGCCGATGATGGCGGCAGAGGGGGCACAGGAGGCCGTCAGCTCACCGAGCAGATCGAGAGCTTTGTCCGCATCCACAGCGACGAGAAGCCCGCCCGACGTCTGGGCGTCGGCGACGAGATACCGGAGCGAGAGCGTGCTTCGGGACGATGGGCGGAAGAAGTCTCCGACGTAACGGATGTTGCGAAAGGCAGCGCCCGGGATGCACCCGTCCTCCAAGAGCGGAACGGCTCCGGGGAGAGACGGCACGAGAGACGGCTCAAGGTCGAGGACGACGCCGGAAGCTTTCGCGAGCTCGTGACCGTGACCGATGAGACCGAACCCCGTGACGTCGGTCGCCCCCGTGACCCCGTATTTGGAGAGTACGGCTCCACAGGTATTCAGTGCCTGCATTTGCCCCAAAGCTTCGTCGTAGTCCTCTTGGCGCACCATCTCGAGACGGTGTCCTGCGACGAGGACGCCGACGCCGAGCTTTTTGGTCAAGATAAGCACTTGTCCGGGCTTGGCTCCGGCGTTGGTGATGAGTTTGTCGGGGTGGACGGTGCCGAGGACTGCGAGACCGTACTGCGGCGTAGCGTCGTCTATCGTATGCCCGCCCATGGTGAGGGCACCGGCTTCGTCGATCGCACTCTGCCCGCCAAGAAGGATCTCTTTCAGCCCCTCAAGGGGCAGACGGATGGAGGGGTAGTGCATCAAGTTGAGCGCAAGGAGCGGCTTACCTCCCATGGCGTAGATGTCGCTTAGGGCATTAGCGGCGGCGATGCGTCCGAAAGTATACGGATCGGAGACCATCGGCGGGAAAAAGTCCGTCGTAAAAATGAGGGCGACTTCGTCACTAAGCCGGTAGACCCCCGCGTCGTCGTGACCGGAGATGCCGACCATCACCTCCGGCGACGAAGGGATGGAGATGCCGGCAAGCAATTTATCCAGAACCGCCGGGTCTACTTTGGCGGAACAGCCGCCGTAGGCCGCTTCTTTCAGCAAATCGATCATGGCTCCGTCACTCACTTAGGGGTAAACCACCTTGGAGGCAGAGGCAAGGGTTTCGGCAATAGCGAGCATATTGGAGATACGGCCGACAGCCAAGCGGTCTTTGAGGTGAAGGAAGTCGGTACAGAGGCCGCAGACCAGGATGTCGACACCTAAGCCCTCGAGCTTTCGGAGTGCCTCAAGGACGTGGCTTTCCTCAGTGGCAAGGAGGGCACCGGTGTTGTAGCAAACAATCTTTTGGGGCAAAGGCGCCACCTCCGCCAGTGCCGTAAGATAGCTTTTGATGAGGGTATGACCGAGCTCGTCGTTGCCGTGCCCCATAGCGTCGTGCGTGAGTACGACGACCGTATTCCCGGGCTCTGCAGGTACCGGAGCCGGCGCTTCGAGCGTGGTTTCGTTTTCGACCGTCGTCGTGACCGTGACCATAAGACGCGTGGTTTCGCCTTCATCCGACTGCGCGACACCAAACTTTTGGTCACGAATGAAGTCCATCAAGTTGGAGCAGGAGATGGCGTTGTCGGTGAGGATCTCGAAGGTCGTCTCCTCAGGGTGTTCTTTGAGGGATTGGCGGAAGAGGATCAAAGGGAGAGGGCAGAGCTTGCCCCGCGTATCTACTAATGTGGACATATTGTATGTATATTGTTTGGCGAACCGGATCGGGAGTGCGACGGCACGCCTTTTGGGGAAATATAAAATCTCAGTACAGGGAGAGGGAGCTGAGCCCCCACGTCTCTCGGTCGAGCTTGCGATAACCGATGGCCTCCGCGATGTGCGCCACGCCGACATCTTTCGCTCCGTCGAGGTCGGCAATGGTGCGCGATACTTTGAGGATGCGGTCGTAGGCACGGGCAGAGAGGGAGAAGCGATCCATAGCGGACTTGAGAGCCGAGAGCGCGTCACTCGACACACGGACAAATCGCTGCATCATCTGCGGAGTCATCTGCGCGTTGGTGTAGACGCCGGGGAGATCGCGGAAGCGCTCGTTTTGGATTTCGCGCGCTCTGAGGACACGGGCTTTGATGGCTGCCGAGCTCTCGCCCTTTTGGGTCGAAGAGAGCGCCTCAAAAGGAACAGGAGCTATTTCGCACTGGATGTCGATGCGGTCCAAGAGGGGACCGGAGATACGCCCCATATAATTGCGCACCATACTCTCGGAGCAAGTGCACTCTTTCTGGGGGTTATTGTAATTGCCGCAGGGACAGGGGTTCATCGAAGCGACGAGCATAAAGGCGGCAGGATAGCGGACTTTGTCCCGCGCCCTCGATATGGTGATGTAGCGGTCTTCGAGAGGCTGACGCATCACTTCAA
Organism: Porphyromonas sp.; assembly: GCA_029983505.1. Lineage (GTDB taxonomy): Bacteria > Bacteroidota > Bacteroidia > Bacteroidales > Porphyromonadaceae > Porphyromonas_A. Next base: position 7,580 of record JASBZK010000032.1, on the reverse strand, counting down.
GGACGTTGCGCTGAAACTCCGGCAGCTCATCGAGGAAAAGCACGCCGTTATGCGCCAAAGAAATCTCTCCGGGCTTGGGATAAGTGCCCCCGCCGACGAGGGCGACATTAGAGGTAGAGTGGTGCGGCGCCCGGAAAGGTCTCGTCCGCATCAATCCCGAGTTTGGAGGCAGGACACCCGCCACGGAGTGAATCATCGTCGTCTCGAGAGCCTCCTCTTTGGTCAGAAGAGGCAGTATGCCGGGCATTCTTTTGGCCATCATCGACTTGCCGGAGCCCGGAGGCCCGACCATGATGATGTTGTGCATACCCGCTGCCGCCACTTCCATGGCACGCTTGACGACCTCCTGACCCTTGACGTCGGCGAAGTCGAGTCCGGAGAAAAGGGCATCCCCACTCTCGTCGTCCATCAGGTGGTATTCTTCGCCCTTCATGCACCGTAACGCGGACCCGTCGCCTCGGACAAAAGCGATGACGTCTCTCAGTGTGGTGCCCGCGTAGACACGGAGACCGTCCACGACCGCGGCCTCAAGGGCATTGGCCTCCGGGACGATCATTTCGGTAAAACCATCCCGTGCAGCCTGCATCGCCATAGGGAGTATGCCGTGAATCGGCCTTATGCTGCCGTCGAGGGAGAGCTCTCCCATGACGATGGTTCGGCTTAGGCGGTCTGTCGGAAAGCTATGGTTGAGGGCGACGAGGGCGACGGCCAAAGGGAGGTCGTAGGCCGACCCTTCTTTGCGGAGGTCTGCGGGTGCGAGGTTGATGATGTATCGGAGGTTGCGGTACCCGAAGCCCGACTCTGCCATAGCCGCCTGTACTCTCATCTGACTTTCTTTGACGGCCGCATCCGGCAAGCCGACGAGCGTAAAGCCCGCGCCCTCCTGAGCCTGGGCTTCGAGGACGACGGTAGAGGCGTGGATGCCGCTGACGGCCGAAGAGTAAACTTTGACGAGAGCGGGCTTCTCCTCTTCGTCCGAGGCAAAATCCCGAGACTGTCCGTCTCCGGGGGTGACGAATTCGATCATTCCTTTTGTTTCTCCTTCAAGTAAAGTATCAGGCTGTCCCTGTCCCCCGTGCGGTACCGGATGCGGGCGAGGGAATCGACGATCATATACTCGGGCAGGCGGGAGAGTCCCATCTCGCCGACGAGGCGGCTTGCCAAACCGGAGCTGTCGACCACAGCGTGGTTCTTCTTCGTGTCCTTCTCCAGAAGCTTCCGCCACGAAGCGGGGAGACTGTCTGTGCCGGGCAGGATGAAGTACCGCTGCCGGCTCAGCGTATCGAGCGAGTGGAGGAAAGCAGTGTCTCCGGCGGACGCAGACGAGGGGGCGAATACACTGACGACCATCGCCGTGTCCTTACCCATCACTTCCCGGAGCGACACCAAGCGATCCCCTCTCCCGGAGCGGTAGACGAAAAAGCTGCGGGGAGAGAAGTACTCCGCGCTCAGACCCAAGACCGTCATCATCTCGGAGGCGCGAAAAAGCGTCTCCCGGGCCGTCGCGGCAAGGGACTCGGTACCGGATCCGAACCGCTCATAGGAGGCGAGAGCGAGGAGTGCTCCGAGGTTTCCCGTCTCCTGGCTCATCAAAAAACGACCGAGCTCCGGAGTGACGCTGTCCCGCTGGTCGAGCGCATACCATTTTTCCAAAAGGCGTCCTTGGGGCAGTCCCTCCGTGTGCAGCTCTTCGCCCATCCGTATCCTGACGTCCACGGAGTCGGGTATGACGGGCAGGACGATGCGACCGTTTTCTCTGTCCCGTATGAGGAAAAGGTCGACGGTGTCCCGTCTGAAAGCTACCTTCAGGCGGTCTCCCACGGCGACGGGATAGCGGGTGACGCGTGTCGCGCCGTAGAGGTAGACGTCCAGCGTGTCCGAATAGAGGTGCGACTCCTGCTCCGCCTCAAAGTCGAGGAGCTGTCCGTCGTGCTTCTCCCCGCAAGCCGTCAAAAGTGCCAAAAGGCCCCCAAAAAGGAACGGGTATATCTTCATCCTTTTCATACTTCTGCCATCACGCTCTCGAAGATGAGTGCCTCTTCCCACTCCGGGACGTCGTACCGCGAGAGGATCTTCAGCAGCTCCGAGAGGGTCTCTTTTTCTTGCTCAAGGTGCGCTGCTCCGCTTCTCCACTCCCGGAGCTTACGGATGCCCTCTGCCCTTTTGCCGGAGGCTAAGAGTGCGATGCCGAGGTAGAGGGGGTCGCCTTCGCGGGCGTTCTCGGCTTTCCGGAGGGCTTCGTTCTTCCTGCCTTCTTCCAAAAGGAGCCTTATGAGGAATCTCTTGGCCTCCCTCTTGCCCGGGATTTCCTCTTCGAGGTAATCGGCCTTGAAGCCTGCCGAAACAGCCTCCTCGGTACGTCCGAGTTCTTTCAGCATACGGGCGCGTTTGAGGGTAAGGGTGTATATCTCGCTCTCGTCTGCTTCGGCCTCGGCTTTCTCGAGGAAAATCACGGCTTCACCGCGCCTGCCGAGATCCCTGAGGATATTGGCTTTATTGATGGCGGTGACGGACGTGATGCCTTCGTCTTCTATGGCTTTGTCGAGGCAAAAGAGTGCATCCGTCTTCGCCCCGAGGCGGATGTTGGCCACGGCGAGACCGCGCCAGGCTTCCGAAGAGTCGTTACCCCACTCTTCCACCAGTCGGGCGTAGGTGTAGCCGGCGGAGATGTAGTGTTTCTGGGCACCGAGGATGCCCGCAAGGTTGAGGTACTCCTCTTCGTCATAGAGGCAGGGAATCTGCGTGAATGCTCCGTCAAGGAGATAAGGCATCGCGTCAAAGGGATTATGAAAGCGATCTCCAGCCACAAAGAGGTGGTAAAAACGGTACGCCCCGAAGATGAAGTCGCGCATCCCGCTTCTCGCATCCCGCGCCGGTGGCGTCTGTGCCTCAGTCGGAATATCCGCTCCCATCCCGGCGATCTGAGCCGCTATCGGTCGCCAGTCGACCATAAGCCCGTAGGAATAGAGGTCGGAGGAGATGATCTGCCTGCCTTGGAAGACGACCGGCTCCAACTGCCGCATCGTCTCGGCGTTAGAGGCATCGAGGGCGGGGTGCTTGGGATCAAAGAGGAGGAACCAATTGAGCGGTTTGACGAAAAAGGGGTGCATCTTCATATGCACGGCATTATGGTACTCGAGGTCGTGGCTCCGAAAGTCTTCCGACCCGAGCCTTGAAGCCGCCTGCTCCATCATCCGTCTGAGCTCGGCCTGGCTCTCGTTGTTTTCGTCCATACTGAGGCTCAGATTCTTCATCCGCTCCGCGAGGTCTTTCCCGGGGACAGAGCCGAGCATATTTTGGACATTCTTGAGGGTGGGCAGAATCTCCTGGAGGAAAATCCTGTGGTCCTCCTTGGTGTCGTAACTGATGTGGCTGTCTATGATGCAGTCGTAAATCAGCCTCTTGAGCGCGGGGTCCTCCTCGATGACGCCTTTGGCCTGAGCCGCCAGTCCGGGGTAAAACCTCAGGATCACCTCTTGGTGTCGTCTTGCGGCAAAGAGCATAGCGGCTGTGGCTGCGCCCCGGGTGGCGGGCAGACCGGAGACGCGGGAGGCGTGGAGCAGAAGCCGCATTTTTACGGGGTCGAAAAACTCCATCACGCCTATAAAAAGCGCACCGACGATGGCGCGGGAGGCCTCTTTTTCCTCCGGATCCGCAAGCAACTTGCCCAGTACCTCTTCGACCTCTTCGGGCAATTCGATCGTCGTCCAGATCTTATTGAAGAGATCCTCGAGAAGTGAGTAAAAAACTTCGATCCTGTCGCCAAGGTCCTTTAGTCCTACGACCACCCCTTCAAACATTTCCCACTCGATGCCGCGAGTGTCGAGGCTATGGATGAGATCGGTGCGGATGTGGTGCGGGTCGCGCAGGATGAGCTGCTCCTCCTCGTCTTTCTGCACCCGGGAGTACAGTCTCCGTCCTATGTTCCGGTGGTAGGTCTCGCGCCCGAGGTCATCGGCTCCGCCTGCATAGAACCGCATCATGGAGCTGTAGGTCTGCCCCAGCTCTTCAAGCTCGTCCCCGTCGAAGCGTCCGCTCTCCTTCAGCTCGGAGATGAGGAGGGCATACTGCCCCTCCAGAGCCAATTTTTTCCATCTGTCGTGACCGAAGGGAGCGCTTTTGCGGGTTTCGTCGGAAGGGGTGTAGCGGGGTATGCCCGGCTTTGGTATCATAGGGGTAGGAGTTTTGTCTTTATTTTCTTGATGGGGAATCTCCCCTTAGGGAAACCCGTCCAAATCTCGGTACGTGTCTCGCGTGTGCCCCGGTACGTGTCTCGCCACGCGGAGACACAGACCAAAATTATCTTCTCGGTACGGGTCTCCTCCACGGGCACTACGACGCCGGAGCCTGTACGCAAATATACAAAAGCAAGCCCCTTTTTTCAAGGGGCGGAGAAGACCCGCATCGGGTCGAAAAGGATCACGGCACCCGCCACAATGAGGAGGAGCCCCACGATGCCGTAATACAGACGAGCCCCGTTCTTGCCGAAAAAACTGCGGGCCGTAGATGCACTCCGACTCTCAAGAAACCAACGGCACCCTGAGACTGCCGCCGCAAGCGACAGCAGACCGGGTGCCATAAAGAGGAGGATGGCGATTGCCTTGATGAGGACGGCGGGGATCATATCTATGCCTACCGGAGGCTCTCTCCCTTCACTCGTCCTCCTTGAGGGTATACTTAAAAGGTCCCGTATGGTGCGACCCGAGGAAAGTGAGCGTGCGAAGCTCCGGATCGGAGGGATCCGGGTCTATCTGAAGCCTGACGGCATCCTCGGGGAGCATATCGGCGACGACGGCAGGCCACTCCACGAAGCAGTAATTGTCACTCTCGAGATACTCGTTCAGACCGATGCGGTACCCCTCGGCGAGGTTGTCGAGGCGGTAGCAGTCGATGTGGAAAATGATCCCGTTCGCCTCCGTGGAATACTCGTTGACGAGCGAAAAAGTGGGACTATTCGTAATCTCTTCCACACCCAGAAGTCTGCAAATCTCATTGATGAGGGTCGTCTTGCCCGCCCCCATGGGCGCGTCAAAGACCCAAACCGGTTCCTCTCCGAGACGATCGAGGAGCATATGTGCCACATCGCCAAGGTCGCCGAGACGGTAAGAGATGCTGAAAGGTTGCTGTGCCATACGATGCCTGTGCCTTCCTTTTGCTTACAAAACCCGGTCGAACTTATCGAGTGCCTCCATCGTCATCCCCGTGGAAGAGAAACCGCCGTCGTGATAGAGGTTTTGCATCGTCACCTTACGCGTCAAATCGCTGAAGAGCGTAACGATGTAATCCGCGCAGTCGTCCGCATCCGCGTTGCCGAGGGGCGACATATCCTCTGCCACACTCAGGAGGCGGGTCATCCCGCTTACGCCGCTGCCCGCCGTCGTCATCGTGGGCGACTGGGAGACGGTATTGATGCGCACCTTTTTCTCCTTGCCGTAGATGAGACCGAAGCTCCTCGTGATGCTCTCCAAGAGGGCTTTGGCATCCGCCATATCGGAGTACCCTATGGTCGCTTTTTCGGCAGCAATGTAGGTGAGCGCCACGACGGAAGCACCTTCGGCGAGGGCATCGAGCTTGTGCGCCACGGCAAGCATCTTATGGAAAGAGATGGCAGAGATGTCGAGTGTCTTCGTGAGGAAGCCGTAGTTGAGCGCCTCATAGGGCACCTCCTTGCGGACGTTGGGGCTCATACCGATGGAGTGGAGGACGAAGTCGATTTTTCCGCCCAGCGCTTCACCCGCTTCCGTGAAGACCTTCTCCAAGTCCTCGACCGAAGTGGCGTCGGCGGCGATGACGTGTGCGCCCGTCTTTTCTGCCAAGTCCTTGAGCGTCCCCATACGAATGGCCACCTCGGTATTGGAGAGCGCAATGGAGGCGCCTTCCTCGAAGCAGCGCTCGGCTGCTTTCCAAGCGATGGATTGTTCGTTGAGGGCACCGAAGATGATGCCTCTCTTGCCTTTCAAAAGTCCGTATCCCATATCTGTATCATTTGTGTTTGGTAGGTAATCAATCAAAGAGGATGCTCCGGAGGAGGTAAGTCCCCCGGAGACATCCTCAGGTACAAAGGTAATCAAAATACCCTTAGCGTATTACCTCAGGCGGTTGTAGAGCTCCCTCTGGAGGCTCTCCCGGTGATCGGGATGGGCGATGGCGATGAGGGCACGGGCGCGCTCGAGCTCTGTGAGTCCGCGAAGCTCGGCAGCCCCATACTCGGTGACGATGACGTCGACATCGTTGCGGAGCGTGGTCACGGCGTGACCTTTGCGCAGGTAGGGGACAATCTTGGAGACGGCACCGTTCTTGGCCGTGGAGGGGAGAGCTATGATGCTGATGCCGCCCTCGGAGGCGTGGGCACCGCGCACGAAGTCCACCTGTCCGCCGGATCCGGAGTACATTTCACCGCCGACCATTTCGGCGCAGATCTGTCCCATCAAGTCTATTTCCACGGCGGAATTGATGGAAATCATCCGCTTATTGGCAGCTATTTCCCTAAAACCATTGACCACATCCACGGGGTGCATCTCAATGTCGGGGTGGTGGTCCATCCACTCGTAAAACGCGGCGTCCCCCATCGCGAACGAGCCGATGATCTTGCCCACACGGTGACCTTTGAGGGCGCCGGTGATGACGCCTCTCTCTTCCAGAAATTTCACCCCGGGCGTCAGAAGCTCGGTGTGGACACCGAGGTCTTTGCGATCGGTGAGGAGGCGGAGCACTGCGTCGGGTATACCGCCGATACCCGCTTGGAGCGTAGCGCCGTCGGGGATATAGGGGGCGCAAAACCTGGCGATGGCGTAGTCCATCTCTCCCGGTTCTTTGACCGGCACCTCGTGGGCGGGACTGCTTGTGCGGACGAAGTAATCGATGTGGTCGAAAGGCAGGAAGTTATCCCCGCCGACATAGGGGAGCCGATCGTTCATCAAAGCGAGGATGTGCCGCGCCTTGCGTGCCGCAGGGAGTGTGAAGTCGCTGGAGGGCCCGAGGGAACACATCCCTCTCTCGTCCGGAGGCGTCACCTGCACCACAGCCCAATCGACAGGGATGGTGGGACGGGGGAAGCCTTCTTTCCTCAAAGGCGGCGTGCCGAAGAGTGCGGGAAGCTCGGCGAAATGGCACGGGAAATAGTGCGCCCTACCCTCTGCCACGGCCTGCCTCATAGGCTTGCCGCTCATGAACATCGAGGTCGAAGTGAGGTACCCTGCCATCTCGGGATTGAGGTACGACTGATCTCCGAGGTGGATGAGATGAAAGAGGTTGAGGTGCTTTCCTTTCATCTCTGGGGTGTCTTTTTGGCGCACCAGTTCATCAATGACTGCGTCCGGTGAAGCGCCGCCGTGAGCCAGCACCAGCGTGTCGCCGTCACGGAATAGGTGCACGGCATCTTCGAGCTTGAGTTCTTTTGGGGTAGTTTTCTCTTGGGACATAACGCAAAAGGATATGTGGTTTCGGATTTCCGGTAATCAAAAAGGCGCCAAGGCATACGCCTAAGCAGGTACAAATTTACGTTTTTTGTCCCTTTTGTCCAAAAGCCCCGGCACAGCCGTTGGTCGGACACTGTCGGACCGGGTCAGACCGGGTCGGAC
>JASBZK010000031.1 GCA_029983505.1 Porphyromonas sp. | reverse complement strand
AATGGGGGCAGACCGCCCGCCAAATTGTCGCCCGCCCTGCGTTTAATGGCAGACCGAATCTTGGTCCGTATCTCGCGGTGTCGAGACACGTACCGAGAGAAAAATTTTGGCCCGTATCTCGACACCGCGAGATACAGACCAAAATTAAATCGTTTATTCGGAGGGAGTGGAAGCCTCACCTCTTTATAAGAAGAACTTCCAAACTATTGCTGTCCGGTAAAAACAAATAGCAAACCTGCAATCCCTTTGTTTATCGGAGGTTCAGGCGTTTTTACTCTATAGGGCTTGGTTTTGAGTTGCCGGCAGCAAACATTAGAAAACCTCTTGTTTTTGTTGAAAAACGACCCGTATTTGGACTTTTGGGCTCAAAATCTTCAGTATTTAAGGGTATTCTTCTTAAACGGACAGGACAGAGAAAGTTTTACCGGACAGCAATACTTCCAAACGACGAACACCACGAGAATAATCGGGAAGAGCCAGACGAGGAAGTTTTGGACAAAGAGGTTGGAGTACTCGATCCTTTCGTCCAGCCCTTCACGCCCTTCGTACCGGCGCTTGGCTTGTGCCGTGAAACCCATAAGAAGGGAGGAGACGATCATCAGGGCAAAGAGGACAAGGTAAGTGATGCCGACACCACTCTCAGGGGAAAAGGTCGTACCAAACCCAAGCTCATCCAATAGGCTCACCACTGTGAGCGAAAGAAAGAAGACGAGGGCAGAAGCGTCGTAGCGCAGCGAGAGACGGGCGGCGGAAAGATTCAGGTCGTTGTTTCCTGCCCTAAACTCACGGAGCAGACGAGAGCTCTCAAAGAGACTTTTAGCCCTTAGGAGGCTGATCGCCGCAAAGACGGCCACCAAGAGATATCCGTTAATCATTTCTGTTTTAATTTTTGGGGCAACCTAAAGGTAAGCCACCCGATTAAGTAAATGGTTGATGCGGTTCGAATTCGTAAGGCATTTGGAGGGATTTCCGTGGTAGGAGACCCCTCCTGCTGAAGCACGGGTCCCGGATTACCCCATCCTTTCGCACAAAGTAACAAAAAAAATCACAAAAAGAGACCCCTGCGCAGCTGTCACCACGCAAAGGTCTCTTGGATTATAAGGGGTACGTCCGGCAAGAGCCGGAGGTCAGGTGTCAGAGGGCTTTTTCGCCATAGTCGGGACGGATGTCCACACGGCGCCCTGCGGGGTACTTGCTCTTGGTGTCCTTCATCGAGTCGATGCCCGAGGGGATGACTTTGAGGAGACCTTCGGAGACGCCCTGCTTCTTGAGGTAATCGGCAGCAGCCTGTACGCGGCGGGCGGAGAGCTTGTTATTGTAGCTCATCTTGCCTTCGGGCGAAGCCCAACCGCGAAGCGTGATGCCCATACCCGTCTCTTTGACCCAGCCGGTGACGTCGTCGAGGACTTTCATCGCCTCCTCATCGAGCTTGGAGCTGTCGTAGCTGTAGAAGACTTGGCTGAGGAAGTGCTCCCAGGATGCCGCTTTCGCACCGGGTCTGAGGGCGACGGGAGTAGTGCCGTCCGAAGCACCCGGCACGAGCGAAGACGCCGTGGTGGCTGCGTTGCCGGGGATCTGCTGTGCACCGGTAAGACCGGAGATCAGGTTATTGATGGCGTTGGGACTAAGACCGTTATTGGCAAGGAGCAGGAGGATGAAGTTTTCGAGCTTATCCAGTCTCCTTTCGTACTCCTCGGTGTAGCTCTTTCGGAGCGCATCATCGAGGAGACGACGGCGGAGGGTCTCGACCTTGAAGTCGTTAAGCACCTTGGCTCTATTGATTGCCTCCTGACCCGGAGCACGGGCGGCGACAATCATGGCGGAGATGACCCCTTCGGCCTCTTCGCGCGTGATGGGCAGAAGGGCGTTGCCGGGGAGGGTCTCATAGTCCTCGATGCCGAGCAGTTTGCCGTAATCCGTGCGATCCGTGCGCACGGCTACGACGGTATCCTGCGGCATCGTGACGCGCGTCACGCGTGCCTCCTGCGCCCCCGCGGTCGCCTCCGCAAGGGAGAGCGCACCGAGGGTGAGGCTGAGTATAATGTCTCTTTTTTTCATATCTCTAAATCGTTGCTTAGTGTGAGTAGGATCTACTTTACGTCTAATAAAGCAACCTTTTTAGAATACGAAACGGTAACCGACAGCGATCTGGTTATTCTTGAAGAGATTTCTGATGGAGTAGTCGGCAAAAAGTTCGCCCGCTGTGCCGAGTTTGAAATTCGCACCGAGGATGATGTTCGTGCCAAAGCTTGCGCCGAGACCGTGGTTGAAGAAGCCGAGACCGGCACCCACGTAGGGATCAATCATAAAGTCTCTGAGGTGGAAATTGTAGATCACGTTGGCGGAGAGGTCGAAACCGGTCTTGCTGCCCACGCCGACGGCTACTTCGGGAACGAAGTCAAGGTTCGTGTCGGAGATCTGGAGGTACCCTCTTGCGCCAAGCTGCCACTGTGTGCCTTCGCCGAAGTTCGCACCGGTAAAGACGGCGAGACGGTTAAGCTTGAGGTAGCTGGTACGTGCGGGAGAGACGGCAGCTGCGGAAGGATTCGTGTAGATGTTAGGGTCGACGCGCTGAGCGGGAACCACGGCTTCAGTCCCGGGTGCTACGGGCGTAACGACAGCGGGCGCTACGGGCGTAGCGTAGCCGGTACCCGGAGCGATGATGGTCGTGGAAGGAGCCACGCCGTTATTCTGGCGCTCAAGGGCGTTGACGCGGGCACGGAGGTCTGCGATGATCTGATCCTTGGAGGTGTCGGCAGAAACGGGTGCAAGGCCGCGCTGTGCGTTTTGGGCATTGATGGCGGTGAGTACCACGTCCATTTCATCCTGTGTGAAGAGGGAAGCGCGAGCGCTCTCTTCGGTGCGGATTTTGGCGAGGATACGGTCTACCATGTCCTCAAACTCCTGCTTCGTCATCATGTTCTTGGCGTTCACGTACACGTCGCGACCAAAGAGGTTGTCACGGGTATAGCGGGTGCGGGCGTCGTTGATGTCCCCGTTGAGGACTTCACCCGTGACAGGGTCTACCGTCGTCTCGGATGCGGTCGGGTAGTAGAGGTCGTTCATCGTAGCGGGGTTGCCGATATTGATGCGGAGCCCTGCAGTGTAGGAGGGGCTGACGACGATCTGGCTGGGGGCGGAGATCTCTTTGAGCTCGACGCCGGCGAGGCGGTCGGTCATAAGGAGGCCGTTCACGGAGCCGTAGAAAGCGAACCATCTGGAGATGGGTATTTCGACACCGGCACCCAATTTGGCAAAGAGGTTGTGGCTCTTGAAGGCCTCTTTGGCTTCCTCAGTATTGGAGGAGAGGATGAGGTTGTTTTGGTCAAGATACCCTGCACCGAACTGGAGGTAAGGCACGATACCGCGCGGGTAATTGAGACGGGCAAGGAGGTCGAGACCGTACATACGGTAGTCCTTGTTGAAGTTGAAGTCGAGCTTATTCGGCACCTCGGTCGCCTGATAGTAATAGGCGCGGAGACCGATGAGGCTGGAGAAGTCCAAGCCCACTGCGCCGCCCATAAACCACTGGTCTTCGAGGCCCGCGAGTTTTTCGTTGAAATTGATGTACTGGATGCCCGGCTCGATCACGAACTTCATACCTTGGAAGCCGTCAGAGTAAAGGCTCTGGTATACGCGTCCGTTGGGACCTTCCATCGTGGGGTTGCCGCCGAGATAGAAGTCGAGCGAAGCGGCAGCCTGCCAGTTGCCCCACTTGCTCGCCTCGGTCTTGAGGGCGGGGTTGATGAGGGAATTATTGGCGTCCATATTGAAGCGGACGTTGCGCCCCTCAAGGGCAAGAGCGATGCGCGGGGAGAAGTTGACCTTCAGCCCCAGACCTGCCGTCCAGTAGAGTTGAGACTCTTTGAGGCGGGCATCTTGGAGCGCACCGTCGGCAGATTTGTAGTCAAAAGGATTGTAATTCAGGATCTGGACGCCTGCACCACCGGTGATGTAGGGCGCGACGGAGTACCCGTTGAGGAGGTTAATCTTCACCTCTCCGCCGAAACGGGTAATGTCGGTATCCATCCCGTCGATTTTATTGAGGGTCTCCTCGTTGAAGGGATTCCATGAGGTTTTGCCGATGGCGGTCTTAAGGTTAAGCGACTTTTCCGCATTGGCACGGATTTCGAAGAAGGGACCAAAACCGAAGCCCACACGTGCGCCGTAGAAGGGGGAGTTCTTCAAGGCGATGTTTTCGTTCCACCAGTTGTATGAAATGTAGGGAGAAACTGTAATACTTACGTCCTGGGTCTGAGCCTTTAGAGAGCTCGTACTCATCGAGAATGCAGACAGAAGCCCTGCCGCAATGAGCAAACCTTTCTTTGCCATAAAGGATTTAATAATGTTATTGGGTTGTAAAAGATAAATCGTTTCGACCGCAAAGGTACCAAAAATACGCCACCTACCCGATATTTTATACAAACTTCTATTATTTACTCCCGATTACGTCCCCATTTCCCGCCGAAAGAAGTCGGAAGAGAGGGCGGTACGGGACAGTCGTACGTAAAAACTTTGGTCTGTACCTCGCGATGTCGAGACACGTACCGAGAGAAAAATTTTGGTCCGTATCTCGCGCAGACGAGATACGGACCAAAATCAGCCCCTCATTCGGGTGGTGCGAATTGGGTGCGCCACGCCGAAATCAGGATCTGCGATCGAGAAGCGAGGAGTAGAGCTCGGCAAAGAGCGAAGTATCAAAAGGCAGATCGTCAAGGACCTCAATGGCGTTATCCGTCAGATCTTCCACCATCCGGACGGCATCTTCGTCCGTATGCAGCTTCCGGTAGAGGTCGGTCATCGCTTTTATCTTCTCGTCGTCGCCTTCTATGGCAAGAGTCTTTTCGACCTCCTTCGGGGACTTGAAGTAGGCATCAAGGAGAAGCCAAGTGCGCTTGCCTTCGAGGATGTCCCCGCCGCGGCGCTTGCCAAACTTATCCTCTTCGGAGAAAAGATCCAGATAGTCGTCCATAATCTGAAACGCAGCTCCGAATCTCGAGGCGGACGCAGTGAGTAGATCCAACTCTTCCGGGGAGTCCATACCGCCGACGAGCGCACCCAGCGCCACAGATCCGGTGAGGAGGACGCCGGTCTTGTAGGTAATCATTTCTGCGTGGTCTTCGGTGGAGATTTCGGCGATTGGGCGTGTCTCGAACTCCATATCCAACTGTTGGCCGATGCAGACACCTTGAGCCATTTGATTGAACGTGTAGAGCAGCATCGGTATAAGCCCGGGTTCTGCCTCGGAGAGGGCGGTATAGGCTTCGATGAGCATCGCGTCGCCGGAGAGGACGGCTTGGGCGGAGCCCCACTTTTTGTAGACCGTAGGCTTGCCCCTGCGTATGGGGGCATCGTCCATAAGGTCATCGTGAATGAGGGAGAAGTTGTGAAAGAGCTCGACCGCTTTCATCACGGGTTTGATCTCTTCCGGTTTCCCCTTCGGCTTGCAAGCCTTGTAGGCAAGGAGGGCAAGCAAAGGCCTGAGCCTTTTACCCCCGAGGTCGAGGGTGTATTTGATGGGGCTAAAAAGCCCTTTTGGCTCCGATTTGGATAGCTCTGCCGACTGCTCTTCGATGATTTTTTTGGTGTCGGCGAGAGCTTTTGCGAGGGTGTATTTTTGCATAGGAGAGGGGTTAGGCTTCTTCTTTTTTGGCACTCATGGAGGCACGATAGAGGTAGAGGCAGACGAGGAGGTACATCACGATGGTAAGGACGTGGCTCCAGCCGTTTTCCTGCCAAGCGGTCATCATCAGGTTGGCACCCGAGAGCTTAAGGAGGGCAGAGACGACGCCCATCAGCGCGCCACCCGCGATGAAGCCGGAGGCAAGGAGGGTACCCTTGTCGACGCGGGCCTTACTCAGGGCAGCGTCTTTGGAGCTTCTCGAGAGGTACCAGCTGATGAACCCACCCACGACGAGGGGGAGGTTCAGTTGCAAGGGGATGAACATCCCAAGGGCAAAAGGCAGCGCAGGAACCTTGACGAAAGTGAGGACGAGGGCAAGGAGGGCGCCGATGCCGTAGAGTGCCCACTTCGCGCCCTGACCCGTCATCAGAGGCTCGATCAGAGCCGCCATAGCGTTTGCCTGAGGCGCCTGAAGAGCCTCCGGTCCGGTGAAGCCGTAGGCCTTATTCAGGACGATGACGACGCCGCAGACCGTTGCCGCGGAGACGAGTGTCCCAAGGAACTTCCACGATTGCTGCACCCGGGGCGTGGAGCCGAGCCAATACCCGATCTTGAGGTCGGTGATGAAGCCGCCGGCCATAGACAAGGCGGTGCAGACGACGATGCCGATGACGAGGGCAGAAACCATACCGGCCGATCCGGTCATCCCGCACGCTACGAGGACGACAGATGCCACGATGAGCGTCATCAGCGTCATACCCGAGACAGGGTTGGAGCCGACTATGGCGATGGCGTTGGCGGCGACGGTAGTGAAGAGGAAAGCGATGACGGCAGTCAGCAGAAGTCCGACTATGGTAAAGAGGAGGTTGCCGCTCACTACTCCGAAGTAAAAGATACCGATGCAGACGAGAGCGAGGAGTATGCCCCAGACAACCATTTTCATCGAGAGGTCACGCTGGGTGCGGGGGGTATCTTGGGTGCCGGAGGCTTTGCCCTTGCTACCGAGCTCGTTCTTGGCGAGCGAAGCGGCGGAGGCGATAATTTTGCGGGAGTTCCATATAGAGATAACGCCCGCCATGGCGATACCGCCGATACCGATATTACGACCGTAATTGGTAAAAATCTCCTGTGCCGTCATTTGCGAAACGGGCACCGTGATGGATGCGTCCCCGAAGGAGAGGACCGTGTCCCCCCAGAAGATGGCGAGGAGGGGGTTGATGATCCACCACACGAGGGCAGAGCCTGCGCCGATGATGAGGGCGTACTTCAGACCGATGATGTAGCCGAGACCGAGGACTGCGGCACTGGTATTGATCTGAAAGACGAGCTTGGTTTTGTCCATAAAGGCATGCCCCCACGACGTAGCCACCGAGGAGACGGTGTCGCGCCATGCCCCGAAGGTCGAGACGGCGAAGTCGTAGAGACCGCCAATGAGACCGGAGATGAGGAGAGGCTTGGCCTGAGCACCGCCTTTTTCGCTCGAGAGGAGTACCTGAGTGGTCGCCGTAGCCTCGGGGAAAGGATACTCGCCGTGCATATCCTTGACGAAGTACTTCCTAAACGGGATGAGCATCAAGATACCAAGGATGCCTCCGAGGAGCGAGGAGACAAAGATCTCGAAGAAATTGACCGTGATGTCGGGGTACTTCTCTTGGAGGATGAAGAGAGCCGGAATGGTAAAGATGGCTCCTGCCACTATGACGCCGGAAGAGGCGCCGATGCTCTGTATCATGACGTTCTCGAGGAGGGCGCCTTTGCGCTTGGTGGCGCTTGTAAGTCCGGCAGCGATGATGGCTATCGGGATGGCCGCCTCAAAGACCTGTCCCACTTTGAGACCGAGGTATGCGGCAGCGGCGCTGAAGATGATGGCCATGACGATACCCCAGGAGAGGGAGTAGAGGGTCAGTTCTTTCGGACTCTCGGATGCGGGGACGACCGGGGTATAGGTCTCACCAGGTCGGAGCTTTCGGTAGGCGTTCTCGGCGAGTTCGCCTTTCTTTTGGGGAGCGCTCATATAGAATTAAGGATGGTTTATTTGATGGTTTATGTTATTCGCTATCAGAAGAGGGGAAAATCTTGGTACGTGTCTCACTCTCGCTTCGGCCTGTACCTTTTCCCTTTTTCGGTCCGTATCTCGCTTTCGTCCCGGTACGTACCCCGAGAGGATGGGGGACAGGCTCGCGGAGGCGCTTCCCCCGGAGTCACTCCCGGATGCCGAGCGAAAGCATCGCGAGCTTAATCTCCTCGGGGTCGCCGGTGTGCTTACCTTGGACGTCGGAGAGCTTGACGCACTTCTGCCAGGGCTGATTCTTGGAGATCCGGCAGGCGAAGAGCTTCATCACGATGTTGCGGGGGACGGTGTCGTTGCCGACGTCGTTGGAGAGATTGGTGCCGACGCCGAAGGTGGCTTTGATGCCTTTCTTTTCCGCATACTCTTTGATCTCTATGGCACGCGGGATGTCGAGACCGTCCGAGAAGACGATGTACTTATTCTCGGGCTTGATCTTGAGCTCCCCGTAGCGTGCGATGACTTTGTCCGTGAAGGCAAAGGGATCACCGGAGTCGTGGCGGACGGAGGTGAAGAGCGAAGCGTGCTTCTTGGAAAAGTTGCGGAGGAAGACTTCCGTCGTATAGGTGTCCGTGAGGACGGTGCCGAGGTCTCCGTCATAGACGTCGATCCAGTCTTCCATAGACATATAATTGGCCATCTTGTAGCCGTAGACGGCCGCGTGAAACTGCACCCACTCGTGCGGGTGGGTGCCGGAGACCCGTATGCCGTGCTTTTTGGCAAGGTAGAGGTTACTCGTGCCGTAGAGGCTCGCGCCGGCGTATTCTTTGAGGAGACCGGTGATTTTGTCCTCCACGTCGAAGGAGAAGCGTCTCCGCATCCCGAACATACTCACTTGGAGGTTATGCGCCTTCATCTCACGGGCTTTCTCTATCGCGTGGTTGCGCATAAAGTCGAGGTCCGGCTTCTGACCGATGGTGTCATAGTAGAGCTCGGAGACGATGGCGAGGATCGGCGTCTCCCAAAAAGTCACTCTGTAGAGGAGCCCTTCGGCGGATATGGAGAGATGCCCCTCGGCGTCCTGAGAAACTTCCACTTCGGAGGGATTGAAGCGGTACCCGCGCATAAAGTCAATGAATGGCGGCGGTAGGTAGGGACACTCTTTTTCGAGGAACGCGGCCTCATCCTCGGTGAGCCGGAGAAGGGCCATCTTATCGAACTCCTCACGCAGCTTTACCGCGAAGCCTTCGGGGTAGCATACGTTGTCGCGATCCACAAACTCGAAGCGACCGTATGCCCTCGGAAAGAGCTTGGAGTAAGCGTAGCTCGTCGTAAACTTGTAGAGGTCTGTATCCAGAAGGGAGCGGATAATGGGTTGACTGGTCATAATAATATCGGTATAAAAGTAGTCTTAGCTCCGGCCGATGCCTTCGTACCGGAAGCCCGTTTCTCTAAGCTCGGACGGGACGTAAATGTTGCGCCCGTCCACCACGAGATCCCCCCGCATCAAGGTCTTGACACGCCCCCAGTCCGGCATCCGGAACTCTTTCCACTCAGTGAGGAGGATGAGCGCGTCCGCACCCCGGAGTGCGTCGTATGCGGTATCTGCGAAAGTGATGTCCCCATCCGGGAGGACTTTCCGTGCCATCTCCACGGCAGCAGGATCATAAGCCTGCACGCGGGCGCCGGCTCGGAGGAGATCCTCCGTGACGACAAGCGAAGGCGCCTCCCGCATATCGTCCGTCTCGGGCTTGAAGCTGAGCCCCCATACCGCGATGACACGACCGCGGAGGTCACTGCCGAGGTGTTTCTTCACCTTGTCGGCGGGTAGGTGCTTCTGGGCGTCATTGACCTCGTGAACCTTGTCGATCACTTTCATCTCAAGTCCGATCTCCCGTGCCGAGTGCGAAAGGGCTTGGACATCCTTGGGGAAACAGGAGCCGCCGTAGCCGGCACCGGGGTAGAGGAAAGAGGTGCCGATGCGCTTATCCGCGCCCATCCCTTGACGGATCATTTCGACGTCCGCGCCCAGAGCTTCCGCGAGGTTGGCAAGCTCATTCATAAAACTGATCCTCGTGGCAAGCATCGCATTGGAGGCGTACTTGGTGAGCTCCGAGGAGGGTATGTCCATAAAGATCACCCTGAAGTGATTGATGAGGAAAGGTCGGTAGAGGCGCTGCATGAGCTCGCGACCCATCTCGCCTTCCACACCCACGACGACGCGGTCGGGGCTCATAAAGTCTTTGACGGCGGCACCTTCCTTGAGGAACTCGGGGTTATTGGCCATCTCGAGCCGGGCGTCCACCCCGCGCGCCAGGAGACCCGAGAGGATGCGCTCTTTTACCTTATAAGTGGTGCCGACGGGGACGGTACTCTTCGTGATGACCAAGAGGGGCTTCGTCATCAACCGACCTATCTCGTCCGACACCGCGAAGACGTAGCGGAGATCCGCCCTACCCTCATCTCCTGCGGGCGTACCCACGGCGATGAAGAGCATCTGCACCTCACCGATGCACTCGGCGAGCGAGGTGTGAAAAGAGAGACGCCCCTCGTCCGCATTCTTTTTGACGAGCGGTTCAAGTCCCGGCTCATATATGGGGATAACTCCGCGGCGGAGGTTGGAGATCTTTTCGGCGTCGGTGTCGACGCAAAAGACCCTGAGACCCATCTCTGCGAAACAGGTCCCTGTGACAAGCCCCACATACCCGGTGCCTACGATGGCTATATTCATAGATATAAAATTGTAATCTGCTGTATGGGTTTGATTACAAACTTACCCAAAAGTTCCTTTTGTTACCGGCTTAAAGCGGGCCTCAAAAAGGTACAGACCGAAAAGATCGCCGCGGTACGGGCAAAATGGCAAAAAGATACGGTACCAAAACTTCTCCCCGGTACGTACCCCCTTCAGAGCGCACTCCGGGAGGGAGGCTCATCTGTCTTTTACTGTAAATACCGACCATCCACGACCTGCTCCAGCAAGTCACGCAGACGCAGGTACTCGGGTCTGTGGGTCTCTATCTTATTCTCGGCTTCGCTCTTGTCCGAGAGATCGAAGAGCTGAGGGTAAGGGCGGTACCCCGTCTCTATCTTCGGTCCCCACGTAATCATGGGACCGCCACCACCGGGAGCGATGTACTTCCACCTCTTGTCTCTGATGGAGAGCGTATTCGAGGACTCTATGACGAAAGGAGCGCCCTCACTGTCTTCACCCAATAGGGCCTCGTGGAAGTCCCTGCTGTCCGGGGCGCTTCCACGGGGGAAACGGGTGCCCAACAGGCTGCCTAATGACCTCATCAAGTCGACCTGAGAGAGCAGTGCGCCGGAAGTGTCCCGGGGCTCGATGGCGGCCGGCCAAGAGACGATGAAAGGCACGGCAGTACCCCCTTCGTAGGCACTGTACTTGAAGCCCCGGAGCGGACCGGAGGGACGGTGACTGCCGAGCAATTCGCGCGCGCTGTCTTGGTAGCCGTCGTCGATGACGGGCCCGTTGTCACTCGTGAGGATGATGAGGGTATTGTCACGGAGACCCAGCTCCTCGAGCTTGGAGAGCACCTGCCCCACCGTCCAGTCGAACTGCAGGATGGCTTCGCCCCTCAGCCCCATAGGGCTTCTGCCCCGGAAGCGCTCGTGGGGGAAGCGGGGGACGTGTATGTCGTTCGTGGCGAGATAGAGGAAAAAAGGCTCCTCCGCGTGCTTCTCGATGAAGCGCGTAGCGTGGACGGCGATGGAGTCCGCTATGTTTTCGTCTTTCCACAGAGCCTTGCCTCCGCCTTTCATATAACCGATGCGCCCGATGCCGTTCACTATGGCCTGGTCGTGACCGTGACTGCTCTTGAGGTTGTAGAGGAGCTCGGGGTTATCTTTCCCTGTCGGCTCTCCGGGGAAGGGCTTTCGGTAGTCCACTTCGATGGGGGCGGACGGGTCGTAATTCGCCACGAAGCCGTCCTCGATGAAGACGGCAGGTACTCTGTCTGCCGTGGCCGCCATAATGTAAGAGTAATCGAACCCTATGTCGCCGAGCGCCTGCGGAAGGGGTGCATTCCAGTCCTGCGCCCCCGTCACGCTTCCCAAACCGAGGTGCCACTTCCCCACTGCCGCAGTGGCGTAGCCGAGGCTCTTGAAGAGGTCGGCGAGGGTGAAACAATCGGGCTTGATGATCATCGCGGCATCACCGGAGGCGACTTCCCGCCCCTTTTCCCGCCACGCGTACGCTCCCGTCAGAAGGGAGAAGCGGGAGGGCGTACTCGTAGCCGCCACGGCGTGTACGTCCGTGAAACGGATGCCCGTGCGCGCCAATCCGTCCGTATGCGGGGTGGAGACCCTGTCCGCACCGTAACAGCTCAAGTCCCCGTACCCGAGATCGTCGGCGACGAGGAGGAGGACATTCGGGCGGACTGCTTTTTGTGCCGAGAGCGCAAGGGGCAGAAATGCCAAAGGGAGGGTACCGATCTTGAACGGAAGACGCATAGCGGAGAATGTGTAGCTATAATAAGGAAACTGACTTTTGCCCGAAAACGCCCTCTAAGGAGACCTTTGAAAAAGGACTCGGGATACGAAAAACGTCAGTTTTTCGTATGAGACTTTGCAGAATGCCTCAGATGCAAGGCGCTGAGGCTGAGGGCGACGGGAGTGTACTCACCGTACTCTTGACCAAGCCCGAATGCAGATAGTAACGCAGCAGATGAGGTATTATGCAAAGGTCTCCTAAGGCGGGTCTAAGTCGGGCTTCAAAAAGGTACAGACCGAGAAAAGGATCCCGGTACGTGCAAAATGGAGAAAAGGTACAGACCGGGCGTTTGACTTCGGTCTGTATCTCGTTGGGGAGGGGTACGGAGGCGTTAGCGACGGGCGTACATCTTTTCGTAGTACGCTTCGTAAGCGCCGGAAGTGACGCTCCGCATCCACTCTTCGTTTTCGAGGTACCAGCGGACGGTACTCCGGATGCCCTCCTCGAAAGGAATCTCCTGCCGCCAGCCGAGCTCCGTCTGTATCTTCCCGGAATTGATGGCGTAGCGTTTGTCGTGCCCTTTGCGGTCGGTGACAAACGTGATGAGCGGCAGGGAGTGTCCCTCCTCGCGTCCCAATTCGCTGTCGGCGATGCGGATAAGGAGTTTGATGATTTCGATATTGGTGTGCTCGTTGTGCCCGCCGATGTTGTACGTTTCGCCGGGACGTCCCCGGTGGAGGATGAGGTCGATCGCGCGGCAGTGGTCGTCCACGTGGAGCCAGTCGCGGATGTTCTCTCCCGTGCCGTAGACGGGCAGGGCTTTGCCGTGGCGGATGTTATTGATGACGAGCGGGATGAGCTTCTCCGGAAATTGGTAGGGACCGTAGTTGTTGGAGCAGTTGGAGATGAGTACCGGCAGCCCGTAGGTGTCGCGGTAGGCGCGCACGAAGTGGTCGCAGGAGGCTTTTGAAGCCGAGTACGGAGAGTGCGGATCATAGAGGTCGCCCTCCTTGAAGGGTGCATCCCCCGGTTCGAGCGACCCGTAGACTTCGTCCGTGGAGATGTGGTAAAAGCGCTTGTCCCCGAAGTCCGGACGACCCTCCCAGACCTCGAGCGCTGCTTGGAGAAGCGACAGGGTACCCATCACGTTGGTACGGGCAAACGTAAAGGGATCGGTAATGCTGCGATCCACGTGGCTCTCCGCAGCAAGATTGATGATGCCGTCGATTTCGCAGTCTCCGATGACCCGTTTCATCGCCTCGAAGTCCGTGGTGTCTGCCTTGATGAAATGGTAGTGCGGATTGCCCTCGAGATCCCGGAGGTTGCCGAGATTCCCGGCATACGTGAGGGCATCGAGATTGAAGATTTCGCGCTCCCCGGAGCCGTACTTTTTGAGCAAAAAATGGATGAGATTGGAGCCGATGAAACCTGCTCCGCCGGTAACAAGTATATTCTTCATAAAAGCAAAAAATGCAAAGTCGGAAGTCGGGAACGGTTACAGGCGGCCGTCCGCGACGCGGAGGAGATACTCGCCGTATTCGTTCTTAATCATCGCACGGGCTGCTTCCAGCAGTTTCTCTTTCGTGATCCAGCCCAAACGGTAAGCGATCTCCTCAAGGCAGGCGATTTTAAGCCCTTGCCGGTTTTGGAGGACTTCGACGAAAGTACCCGCTTCGCTGAGGGAGGCGAAGGTACCGGTGTCGAGCCAGGCAAACCCGCGTCCCATAAGGGTCACATCAAGGAGGTGGTCACGAAGGTAGGCGTCATTGAGGGAAGTGATTTCGAGCTCACCCCGCTCCGAGGGCTTGATCTCCTTGGAGCGCCTCACGACATCGGAGGGGTAGAAGTACAGTCCCACGACCGCGTAATTGCTCTTCGGCTCCCAGGGCTTCTCCACGATCTCCGTGGGACGACCGTCACTGTCCAAGGTCACGACACCGTACCGCTCGGGGTCTTTGACGGGGTAGCCGAAGACGGTGGCTCTGCGGCGCTCCGTCACTTGCCGCACGGCATCCCGGAGCATCCCCGTCATCCCTCTGCCATAGAAAATGTTGTCGCCGAGGATGAGGGCAACGTCGTCCCCACCGAGGAACTCTTCCCCGATGATGAACGCCTGCGCCAAGCCGTCGGGAGAGGGCTGCTCGGCATACGAAAGGGTGATGCCGAAGTCGGAGCCGTCACCGAGGAGCTTTTGGAATCGGGGCAGGTCGTCCGGCGTGCTGATGACAAGGATCTCCCTTATCCCCGCCAACATCAGCGTGGAGAGGGGGTAGTAGATCATCGGTTTGTCGTAGATGGGGAGGAGCTGCTTGGAGACCCCCTTGGTGATCGGGTAAAGTCTCGTGCCGCTGCCTCCGGCGAGTATGATTCCTTTCATAATCGGTGCTATGAGCCGGTATCCGGTTTCGGTCTGTACCGGGAGATTTTTTCGGTCTGTGTGAAGATTTGTGGCCGCTCTGTATGCGGATATTTTTTTGGTCTGTATCTCGCTCGCGGACGCGTTTGGGGGGCTGTTATTTGACGGCGTCAATCGCCCAAATATCCGAAGTGCGGATGCCGGGCTTTTTCTCGCCCCCGATGAGGCAGAGCCTGCCGTCCGTACCGGCTGCGAGGACGGCTCCTGCGGTGGCAAGAGCGGGGTCGCTCAGGAACTCTTCCCAGGTCTCGGTCTCCGGATTAAAGCGCATCAGGAGGGGTGAGAAGCGGTACCAGGAGGGGTCGTGGGTGAGGTACTCGCGCCTCAAGTCCGCGTAATGGGATTTTTCGGACTCGGGGGCTTTGCCTTGGTTGTATTCACGGAGGACGGCGGCATTGAAGATCTCCGTATTCACGCCGCCCGCGGCATAGACTTCGCCGGAGAGGGGGGCTTTGGAGACCACAGTGCCTACGAAAGGCATCAGGCTGCCGTCCGCCAAACGGGGCGCCGGGACTTCCTTCCACACCCGCGTCTCAAGGTCGAGGGCATAAGCTGTGTCGTGGATCTTAGAGGGACGGGTGCCGTCTGAGGGGTTATTTCCTCCGAAGAGGTAGAGCCGGCCGCCCGAGATGAAGACCCCGGGCTGAATCCTTCCCTCGCCACCCGGAAGGGCTGCGACACGCTCAAAGGCTCCGGAGAGCAGGTCGAGCGAGACGACGTCGGTGAGGGGTTTGCCTTTTTCTTCCCAACCGCCCGCCACATACAGGACGTGACCATCGAGGGCGGCGCCTCCCTCTGCCCATCCGAAAGGCAACCCGTGCTCCATACGCTCCATCACCGGTTCGTCATCCTCAATGCGGACTTCAAAAACAGCGGGGTAAAGGAGGCGGTCGTCCGTCCCGCCTATGAGGAAGATTTTCTCGCCCCTCTCATCCACGACAGACGCGCCGTACCCTCTCGGAGAGGGCATCTGGGCGATGCGGACGGCTTTGCCGTCACGAACCGCGTAAAATGAACTGTAGTATTGCTTCTTCCCGCCGTCGACGTTCGAGACACCGGGGAAGTTGCACCCGCCACCCATAATCAGCCGGTCTCCCAGAAGACCGCCATAGGCACCGGACGTGCCTTTTTCGTACCCTTCTTCAAAAGGGACAAACCCCTCAAGGGTGATTTTTCGGATCCGTGGTTGGTCGTTATTTTCGTGCATACAGGATAGGGTCAAAAGTGAAAGAAGAAGGGTGAGGACAATCGGTCTCATAATCGGGATACGGGCTATGACAGGTCACCCTCTATGAGGGACTCGTACTGCGGAATGGCATCAAGGTACTGCGCCCCGCCGCCTTCGTGGTAGCGGAGTACGCTCATCGTCCGCCCGTTGGTGACGACTATGACACGGGCGGAGAGAACGGAGTTGTATTCGAGCGCCTGGGCGACCGTCTTCGCGGAAACCGGCACTTCGGGCGCCTTGTACTCGAGGATCATCAGCGGCGTGCGGTCACGCGGTGCAAAGACGACCGTGTCGCACCTCCGAAGCGTCTTGCCTACCGTGATGGCGCATTCGTTCGAGATGAGCTCGGGAGGATAGCCGAGAGCGTGGGTGAGGTGAAAGACGACGGACTGACGCACCCTCTCCTCAGGGGTGAGCTTGACGCGCACCCTGCGGATCGGGTCGAAGACGGTCTCGAAGACTTCGGGCATACGGTCTCTACGCGCTTACTTGGAGACGGTCGAGATGACGGAAGAGAGGCGGTCACCTATACCGATGGTGTAGCCTTGGGAGAAGAAGACGACGCGGTTGAACGTGTCCGAGACGACGATCACAGGATAATCGAGCGGCAGGTCGTGCTCGGTGCCTTTGGCGATCTGCCCGAGAATATCTCCCGTGTCCGTACCCCAGACCGCTTCCGGCAGGAGCTTCACGAGCGCCTCAGCGGGCTCCGACCCAGTCGTCAGTGCGAGTACGGGGATGGGGAACGTCCCATCCGCCCCGATGAGGGAACGGATGTCGCGGAGGATATGATCCGAAGGCTCGTGGTTGGGCTTGACGATGAGGAGCGCGAAGTAGCCTCGTCCGGAGGTGGAGAGGATGCTCTTCTCGGTGCCCGTCTTGGCGTCTTTGTAGAGGGCTTCGCTATTGAGTTCGCCGATGACGTTGACCGCATTCTCGTCGAAGTCGAAGAGGAGCGGGGTCTTTTCGCCGCACGTCATCTTCCGGAGCGCATACCGTGCCGTGCCGTCGGCTTCACGGGTTCCGGTCGAGAGCAGATTGCGGTCGTAGAGGACTTTTTGCCCCCGGAGATCTTCCGGCGTGGCATAGTCGGGGAAACCGTAAGTCCCAAACTTACCCTCCGGTGAGAAATAACCCACGGTGTAGTGTACGGCGTACCCGGGTGTCTTAAGGAACCCTTTCGGCTCATAAGTGAGGTCCAGGGTGCAAGCGGCATTCGACGGTTCCTCCTTCTCTTTTTGGAGGTAATGAAGGATCTTCTCGGTTCCGTCGGTGTCGCGGTATAGGACCACCTCGTTGGCGTTGTCGAAGTATGCCGGTATCTTCGCCGCACGGAGCAAGCGGACGAGGAGGACGGTAAGGCTGCGTTTGTCGCCACCTTTGAGCTTCCAAGTGGATACGGGGCTCATCGGGATCCAAAGCGGGTTGTAGGTGTCGTCATTATAGAACGTGGCGACCTTGGCAGTGAGGGCCTCCGCTTTTTCCGCTCTCGACTTATCCGCGAAGCCGGGCACTTCGGCCGCCACTTCGGAGACGAACTTCTCGAGCTCTTTCTCCACGGGATAGATGGTCTCGAGGATAACCCTCGGCGAAATCAAGCCTTCGTCCGCCCACTCTTCGGGTGTCAGGTCTCGGTCAAAGGCGTCTTCAAGGACGGCAAGGGGGATGTCTTCGAGGTCTTTCTGCATCAGAGACGACAGCAAAGAGAGCGCTTCACGGGTCTTCCCCGATCTCGCAGCGGCAGCGATGAACTTCTCCACCGCATCGTGATTTCCTCTCGAGGTGACCAAAAAGGCAGCGGCTTTTCGAGCCTCCTCGCCCGAGAGTCCCATCCCTCCGACCGCCTCAGCTGCTTCTTTTTCGTCATAAAACGTATCGGTGTAAGCGGTGCGGATGCGGGTATTTTCTTCCATCCGCTTGTTATTGGCAGCTTCCTCCTCCGGCGTGTAGCGGATTTCCGGCTTCTTCTCTTCGGGGGGCGTCAATTGGAAATGCTGGTCTGCGGGAAGCTCGTCCCAGGTACCGAGAGTGAGTTCCAAGGGAGCCGCGTCGGGTCGTACCGCAAGCTCTTTCATCGCTATGAGGTCGCCTTTCGTCGCTACGACCACGATGTCGCCGAGGCCGAGATTGACGGACGCTTCGCCTAACTTATTGGCGATGCGCGTCACGAGGGGATAGAGTTCTGCGTAATTGTAGAGACGGAAAGTGACTTCCGCACCCTCGGCCGGCGTACCGTCGGGGTTCAGGACACGAACCTTTGCGGCCGCGGTGGGTATGTAGTTGTCGGAGACATTGAGTGCGGTGTGGACGGCCGTACTCTCGAGCCACTCTTCGGGACCTTTGTAGTCCCCAAAAGCGTAAGTCGTCAGCAGCATAGCGCGGAGCACGGGAGCGTCGAACCACGCGTTGTCGAGGACGGGTGCCGGCTCACTCGCGCCAAGATAGTGCCACTCACCGTCCACCCAGGCTTCGACCCAGGCGTGGTTATTGTCCGTGTGCGCCCATCTCGGCGTATAGATCTGCCGTGCAGGGATGCCGGCGGTGCGAAGTGCCGCCACAAGAAAGACGCTCTGTTCGCCGCACCGTCCGAGGGCATTCATCAGCGTACCGGTAGCAGGTCTCGTGCGCCCGTCCGTCGGGGTATAAGTGATGTGACGGTGCGCCCAGTGGTTGATCTCGAGGACGGCATCGGTCATAGATTTACCTTTCACGAGGTCATTCAGCTCTTTGAAATACCGTGTGCGGAAATCGTCCAGCACTTCGTTATTCACTCTCAGAGGCAGGACAAAGTGGCGGAAAAGGTACCCGGGCATTTCCTTGCCCCACTCCTGTGCGGACTTGGCGGCAAGGGCGGCACGCACATTGTCGAGGTGGAACTGCCGGCTGTGGTCCATAATATCGGGAAGCGGCATATACGCGAATAGGAACTCCATCGCGTCCCGCTCGTCTGCGGAAAGGGAGTCCTTATTCAGCCCCTCAAACGGGTCGATCTCGAAGCCGACGGCTTCGGACTTCGTGTCCAGCGCCTTGCGGGCATCGCTTATGACTTGACTGTCAAAAAGCGTGCTGTCGTCTTCGAGTGACTTCTTGCACCCCGAAAGCACCACAATGACCGCGAAAACCGATGCAAGCGCAAGTGCGCTCCAAATACCTCGTGACGTATTCATAACCATAATATGTGCATTAAATTTCCCAAGCGTCCGACCGCGCGTCCTGCTGTAAGCCGGCACTTTCACAAACTTATCCAAAAATCCGCAAACCAAGCCCCTTTGGCAATTTGAGGCACCCCTCCTCCCGCTTTATTCCTTCCTAAAAGACATCCACCTCGAAGCGCAATCATTTATGAGACCTCCACGGAGATTTCGACTTCGGTCTGTATCTCGCCCCATCGAGATACAGACCAAAATTTTCGGCGCCCTCAGAGCGCTCCGAAGAAAATCCTCCGAACTGAAGGAGAAAGTTTGGTTATCTACGAAATCTTCGTACATTTGCTACGAGAAAATCGTAACTTAATAGCTAATCCCTTATGAAAGAGAAGAAAGAGATCGCACCGCTCACCCCCCAGGAAGAGGCCATTATGAAGGCGCTCTGGCAAATCTCCCGGGGTGAGATCAGCGACATTATGAAGATGATGCCCGAGTCCGACCAACCTTATACCACCATCGCCTCCATAGTCGGCAAGCTCGAAGAGAACGGGTTCGTGAAGCGCGCGGGCAAGAGGCGCGGGTTCGTCTATGCCCCGATTGTTTCCGAGCAGGAATACTACAACCGCTCCCTTTCCAAAATCGTCTCCGACTTTTTTACCGGCTCCTACAAAGACCTCGTCCGGCACTTCGCGAGAGAAGAGAAGCTCACGAAGTCCGACCTCGAAGAGATCCTGAGGATGATTGGGGACGAGGACGGGGACACAACTAATTAGCGTACAGTATTTATGAGCACTTTAAGTCTGTATCTTTTGTGGTCGGGGCTCGGGGTAATGCTTTTTTACCTCCTTGAGCGCCTGCTCTTCTCGAAAAGTACCCTTTTCACCGCCCGGCGCATCTATTACCTCGCGGCGATAATCGTTTCGCTCCTACTCCCTGCCCTCTCCCCCCTCCTCTCCGACCGTATCGCGGACGCCGGCAAGGAAGCACTTCCGGCGCTGACCCTCACCTACCGACTCCCCGAGTTTTTTGTGACAGAAGTTGGAAGCCGAAGTCCTCTGCCGTGGGAAAGCATACTGCTTGGCGTCTGGGGCTGGGGCACCGTCCTCTACCTTCTCCGCCTAATGGGCGGTGGACTAAAGCTTAGGCAGATCACAGCGAAAGCCGTGGGACGGGAAGAACTTCCCGGCGGGATCCGGGTACACCTCGTCGCGGGTGAGGGATCGCCTTTTACCTATGGCTCACGCCACATCGTGATGCCTGTCGACCTGTACGAATCGGACACCGCGGGAAACGCCCTCCGGCACGAAATGGCACACATCCGCGGTCGTCATTTCATCGATCTGTACCTCGGTCTTTTTCTGAAAGCCATACAGTGGTGGAACCCCTTTGCATGGGGTCTCGCCGCACTTCAAGACAGCAACCTCGAGTACCTTGCGGACGCGCAAGTGCTCAAAAGCGGAGTGCAAAAACGTCAGTACCAATTGCACCTCCTTAGGAGCAGCATCGGCAGTTCGGCCGACTCCCTGATGCTCTCGTTTTCTATGAACCATTTAAAGAAAAGAGTAACCATGATGAACCAAAAACATCGAACCCTCAAAGGCTTAGCCGCCGGCTACGCCCTCATCGCCCTACCCGTGGCAGCCCTTATGCTGATGAGCGCGAGCCTCCTTACGGCAGAACCGGCAGAGACAACCCCTGCCGCTCCCGCCATCCTCTCCCAGGTTCCTGACGATGACCCCGTGTACGAGTACGCGGAAGTGATGCCCGCCTACCCCGGAGGTCAGGAAGCTATGCTCGCCTTTCTCGTAGATAACATCAAGTACCCGGAGGAAGCGGCAAAGAAAGCCATCCAAGGGCGCGTGGTCGTCACCTTCGTGGTCGATAAAGACGGAACCGTAACTGAGCCGAAGATCGCACACAGCGTACACGAACTCCTTGATGCCGAAGCCCTGCGCGTCGTCTCCCTGATGCCCAAGTGGACGCCCGGCAAGAACGATAAGGGCGAGACGGTTCGCGTCCGCTTCAACCTCCCCGTAACCTTTGCGACCAAATATACAGGTCCCAAAGAAGACCAAGATCCCGCTAAATGACCGCTTGAGACCTTTGACCAAAGGAGACCTTTGCAAGAAGGTCTCTTACCACAAATAGCTCCGTTTTTAGTGGATTCCTTTTGCTGATGAGGAGCTGTTCAAAGGGCTCAAAAGGTCTCTCACACACGAAAAACGCCCTAAATTTTGACCCGTATCTCAAGGTGACGAGATACGGGTCAAAATTTTCTTCTCGCCCAAGCCCACGAAAGGACGAGATACGGATCAAAATTTTCTCCTCACCAAAAATCCACGAAAGGACGAGATGCGGATTGGGATTTTCTTCAAGGTCGGACACGGCAAATGGCTTGGGGGTCATCCTCTCCCGGTCTTGGCCTCCCCTTCCATCAGGGGAGACACCGAGAGATCCATCCGGCTAAATCCTTGAAAGTAAAAACGAAAGGCCGGTAGCCAATAGGCTACCAGCCTTTACTCGTGCCCGGAACCGGGATCGAACCGGTACGGATTGCTCCACAGGTGTTTGAGACCAGCGCGTCTACCAATTCCGCCATCCGGGCTTACTTTCATTCTGAAAGTTGGGGCAAAGATACAAAAATAAAAAACACCCCGCCACCCACCCGCAGCACCCAACTATATCCGCGGAAACGAAAGGGACAGGAGATCCAAAACGAAACGTCCAAAACCAA
>JASBZK010000030.1 GCA_029983505.1 Porphyromonas sp. | reverse complement strand
AAATCCGTCCACGACCTACCCGACCTACACAAGAAAACGCTCACGGTAATCCCAAACTCGATTTCCGAGCTTAGGGCGATCCAGATTGTCGAGGAATTGGGTGACACGACTGTGCACGTAGCCCGTGTGGACACTCTGGGACAGGATGACCTACTCTCTTACATCGCTTCAAAAAAAGACTCCACTCTGATCACGCTTGCCGAGAGTGACCTTGCGGCGATCTACAAAAAGCAGTATCCCGGGCTGGACGTATCTGTGAGGGCGTCGCTACCGATACGGTATTCTTGGATTGTGGAGAAAGAGAACCTTTCACTTCGGGACTCCATCGACACCTACTTCTCGGACAGCCTCCGCATCTCCCATTTCCAAAGGATGGGGCTTCTGGATACGGCGTACAAATTCTACATCGGAGAGCCTCAGAAGGTCTATAAGCTGCATCCCGGAGGCATTTCTGCTTATGATGGTATCTTCAAAAAAGAGGCCAAGCGTCTGGGATGGCATTGGACCGTCTTGGCGGCGATAGCGGCTCAAGAGAGTAGTTTTAGGGCTAACGTCGTCGGCTGGAGCGGAGCAAGGGGGCTGATGGGGATTATGCCATCAACGGGAAGACACTTTGGAGCTTCTTTGCAGGAGCTTCTTAACCCCGAGGTCTCTGTCCGGGTGGCTGTCGATTTGCTTCTATCGCTTAAGCCGCTCTTCAAGGACATCCCCGGGGTAGAAAATCGTGAGGCTCTGGTGCTGGCGTCCTACAACGCCGGCATCGGGCACGTGCAGGACGCGCAGCGACTGGCCGAGAAATACGGCGCAGACCCCAAGTCCTGGCGGGGGGGAGTGCGGGAATTTATGCTCCTGAAGAGCTCCCCAAAGTACTACAACGACCCCGTCGTACGATACGGATATGTCCGGGGGCGCGAGACCGTCAATTACGTCGATCAGATCACAAGACGGGCCTCAGAATACAAGAAACACATACAGTAAACAGATACATACTCACTATGCAGGTAATTAATCTTTCCCTCCAGAATTCCATTCTAAACCGTTTCGTGGCCGAACTCCGCGACATCAATATCCAAGGCGACAGGCTTCGTTTCCGCCGCAATATCGAGCGTATCGGAGAAGTGATGGCCTATGAGATCAGCAAGCAATTCGATTACGAAGTATGCGACATCCCTACCCCGCTCGCCATATCCCACGACAGTCTGGATCAGAACGACGTGGTCCTCGGAACCATACTTCGGGCGGGATTGCCTTTTCACCACGGATTCCAAAATATTTTGGATCGCGCAGACAACGCTTTCATATCCGCTTTCCGCAAATACAAGGACAGACTCAATTTCGAGGTAATGACGGAGTACATCGCTTCTCCCTCTGTCGCAGGAAAGACACTCATACTCACTGACCCCATGCTGGCCACAGGCAGCTCAATGGAGCTGGCTTATAAGGCGATACTCTCCAAGGGAACTCCCAAAAACATCTATCTTGCATCCATCATCGCGTCACAGCCCGCCATCGACTATTTGCAGACCAAGATGCCGGAAAACGCCATCTGCTGGACTGCTGCGCTTGACCCTGAGTTGGACGACCATTCGTATATAGTCCCCGGTCTTGGTGACGCAGGCGATCTCTCTTTCGGCACCAAAGAGGACTAAGGATTGATGCGCAAGGAAGAGCGGGCGCTTGAGCTTCTGGCTCCGGCCAAGAACGCAGACCAGGGCATCGAGGCAATCAGGCACGGTGCCGATGCCGTGTATATCGGTGCTCCGGCGTTTGGGGCACGCTCTGCCGTCCCCGTCACGGTAGGAGAGATTAAGCGAGTGGCAGACTTTGCGCATCTCTTCGGAGCCAAAGTGTACGTGGCGCTCAATACCATTCTCTTTCCTGAGGAAGTCAAGGAAGCCACCACCGAGCTTGCTTGGCGTCTTTATGAAATAGGCGCCGACGCGCTCATTATCCAAGATCTGGCGCTCTTAAACGAGGAGATGCCGCCCATCGCACTTCACGCTTCGACCCAAATGGACAATGTCTCATCCGAGAAACTCGCCTTTTGGTCAAGTCAAGGCATCGAGCAGGCAGTGGTAGCCCGGGAACTCTCGCCCCGTCAAATCGCCCGCCTTCACGAGGATGTACCGGATCTAAGGCTTGAGGCATTCGTACACGGGGCGCTTTGCGTCTCTTACAGCGGTCGGTGCTATGCTTCTGCAGCCTTCAACGGGCGCAGTGCCAATCGCGGCTCTTGTGCCCAGGTCTGCCGCCTTCCGTATGACCTGACGGACGGCAGTGGGAGGGTCTTGGCGCATCATAAGCATCTGCTGTCCATCAAAGACCTTAATCGCTCCTCGGTGCTTGCGGAGCTCATTAAGGCAGGGGTGCGCTCTTTCAAAATCGAGGGGCGGCTCAAAGACCTCTCTTATGTCAAGAACGTCACGGCTTTTTACCACGAGAAGCTGAATGACTTCATTAAGGCAAATCCCCGGTTTCATCGCTCGAGCAGGGGGAGAGTGGACTTCGGTTTTTCTCCGGACGTGCATAAGGCATTCAATCGGGGCTTTACCACATTCACACACCACGGGAGAGGTGCGGATGACTTAGCGGCATTTGAGACCCCGAAATCAAGAGGGGAAGAGGTCGGCATCGTTACCGGCATAGAGGGTACGCGAATCCGGGTGCGGCTTGGTGGCGGCAAGAAGTTGAATAACGGCGACGGATTCACTTTCTTCCATTCGGCTACGGGGGCGCTTACGGGTTTCCGGGTCAATACGGCTGTCGGAGACAGAATGACCGTACTCCGACCGGTCAGAGGTCTCGAAAAAGGACAGACGCTGTACCGAAACTTCGATGCCGCTTTCGAGGCGCAGATGTCCCACCCCACAGCTACCCGCACGTTGCCCCTATCCTTGTCTCTGAAGTACAGTCTCGGCCCCCTGGAGCTGACCGGTGAGGTCTCCGGCATAAAGGAGACTGTAAGCGTAGAGGCCGATTTGTCCCTTTCCGAAAAAGGCGGCACTCGGGAATCCGCGGAATCGGTGTTGGGCAGACTTGGAGGCACACCTTTTGCGCTTGAAAACTTTGAAATGGAGCCCGAGACAGAGCCTCTTTTTATCCCGCGAAGTCTGCTCGGCAAGCTCCGGCAAGACTTGGTTCCAAAATTGGAATCGGCTCTCCTATGCTTTGCGCTCGAAAGTAGACCCACCAGAGACCCGAAATCACCCTCTTATAAGGGAGTCCCGTTCTTCAAAGACGCGGTCCTCCAGAGCGACAATATCCTCAATCCCTCCGCGCGTGCCTTTGTCGAAGCGCACGGCGCCGAAGTCAAGGAAGAGGCATTCGAGAAAAGCCCCCTGCCCTCACAGCCCTTGATGACTACAAAGCATTGCATCCGTTACGCACTCGGTATGTGCCCTACCCTTTTGCACTACGATGCGCGCAAGTTGTCGGAGCCTTGGGTGCTTAGGAGTGTTGCGAAAGACGCGGCTCCCGTGCGTATGCGTATCGAGTTCGACTGTCCCAATTGCCAAATGCTCCTCTTCGCAGATACCGCCCCCGAATAATCCGGCGGGCTAATGTCGGCAGATGACACGGGAGTGGGAAAAACGAGACCCGTACCGAGAAGATCACGAGATACGGACCAAAGATTTTACGAGATACGGACCAAGAAAGTCTTGAGATACGAACCAAAAAGAGGGCTTGTCACCAAGACAAACCCTCTTCGGAAATAATCAAAAAAACCAATCTATAAAACCACTAATCTTGCTGATGTTGCGGAACCCCCGCCCTATCCGGGTATGGGAGTACTCCTATGCCGCCATTACGCCATCAATCGATGGAGATGTGCCGTTCGAGGCGGGCTTTGTCTTCTTCTTTCATCTTCGGGATCACGACTTCGAGGAGACCGTTGTCCATCTTCGCAGAGATACCTTCGAGTTTGACGTCATCGGGAAGTCTGAGTTTCTGCACAAAAGACTGATGGAAGATTTCGTGACGGTGGTAGCGGGGAGCGGGCTTATTTTCAGCCACGGCGACGTCCTTGGTTTCAGCTTCTTTTGTTTCGGCCGATTCGCCGGAGGTCTCCTGCTTTTCCTCTTTCTTTTCGATCGAGATCACCAGATTCTGCTCGTCATCAAGCTTGACGACCATATCCTCCTTGGTCATACCGGGCGCTGCGATCTGCACCTTGTAGCTGTCTTCGTCTTCGAGGACGTTCATCTGAGGCTGTGCCACACGGCGGGTAGCCTGAGGAACGAATCCGTTAAAGTTGTCGTTAAAGAATGCGTCAAAGATGTCGTAAAAGTTAGATGTCTGTCTCATAATCCTATGTTTTTATTTTTTGTTTGAAATAGTTCGTTTTATGTACTGCCCTCTTCTTTGAGAGCCTTACACTATACTATTTGCAAAGTCGTGCCCATTTTCCGATCGAGTGACATACAATTGTATCTTTGGCATAGAAGTGGACAACCTTTCACTTTATGTGCAAGTCTTGTCACTGACAGCAGTGGGGGCATCTGCCAAAAAGGGGGTAAATTTGAGGTCGGGAAGGAATAGAAAAGAGCATACGATAAATTATCAGTAAAGAGTTATGACCCACCACCACTCATCAAAGGCCATCCGCCAATACATAGAAGATCAAGAGCCCCGCTTCCTGGAAGAACTTTTCTCCCTGCTCCGCATCCCGTCCGTCAGCTCTCAGAGTGAACACCGCTCCGATATGGAAAAGTGTGCCGACCGCTGGCGGGAATTGCTCTTGGAGAGTGGATTCGAGAGCGCGGATATCTACCGAACGAAAGGGCACCCTGTGGTCTTTGCGGAAAAGCGGTACCGTGAGGAGGCGCCCACCATACTCGTGTACGGGCACTACGACGTAATGCCCTCTGAACCGCTGGATGAGTGGAAGAGCGCCCCTTTTGAACCGGAGATACGGGACGGTCTCCTCTACGGTCGCGGCACCGACGACGACAAAGGTCAGACGATGACGCAGGTCAAGGGGTTTGAAATCGCCGACCGCTTGGGGCTTCTCAGATGCAACGTCAAAGTCGTCCTCGAAGGTGAAGAAGAAATCGGATCCGTCAACCTCAAAGATTTCTGCAAAGAGTACCGTGACCTCCTCAAGTGCGACCTCATCCTCGTGAGCGACACCTCTATGATTGCCACGGATATTCCCTCCGTAACGGTGGGATTGCGCGGCATCTGCTACTGGGAGATTGAGGTCAAAGGTCCGAATAGAGATCTGCACTCCGGGAAGTTCGGCGGAGCCGTCACGAATCCACTGAATGCCCTGTGCCAAATCATCGCTAAGCTTCAAGACGAAGAGGGACGCATCACGATACCCGGATTTTACGACGATGTGGTTCCCCTTGACCCGAAGGAGCGTGAGATGATGGCCCGGATCCCCTTCGATGAAGAAGAGTTCCGCCGGGATCTTGACGTGCCGGACCTGGGTGGCGAAACGGGCTACACGACGATGGAAAGGAAGAGCGGGCGACCGACTCTGGACGTGTGCGGCATCTACGGAGGCTACACGGGCGAAGGTGCCAAGACCATCCTGCCCTCAAAAGCTACTGCCAAAGTCTCCTCGAGAATCGTGGCGAACCAGGACTACAAAAAAATACAGCGTGCATTCACAGACTACGTGAAAGCTGTCGCACCAAGCGGAGTGACGGTTACCGTGAGGGAATTGGAGGGCGGCTCGCCCTACCTCTTCGACATTCACCACCCCGCTTACCGTGTAGCCGAGGAGGCTATGGAAGCCGCTTTCGGGGTTAAGCCCTTGGCGACAAGGAGCGGAGGCAGCATCCCCATCATCAGCACGCTCGAAGAAGTCCTTGGTGCCAAGTCCATCCTCTTAGGCTTCGGGCTCAATAGCGACAACATACACTCTCCCAACGAATCTTTCCCTCTCGAGTGCTTCCGAAAGGGTATCGAGACAGTAGCAGAATTTTATGCACGCTTCAACCATGAATAATAAGATCTTAATCCGGCACGCGATGCTTCCCTCCATGGAGATTTCGGACGTGCTGATAGAGGGAAATAAAATCTCCAAAATAGGAAACATTACGCCCGAAGAGGTCGGAGGTGCGGACGAGATCGACGGGACAGACTGTGCCCTACTCCCCGGATTTGCGAACCTCCACACCCACGCGGCGATGACTTTCTTCCGCGGATATGGTGGTGATATGGCGCTGATGGATTGGCTCAATAAGATGATTTGGCCGGTCGAAGCGCACCTCACGCCCGAAGACGTCTACTGGGGAAGCCGGTATGCCTGCCTCGAGATGATTAAGACCGGCACCACCCTTTTCCTCGATATGTATACGTTCCCGGAGGGTACGGCCAAAGCTGTCGAAGAGAGCGGGCTGAGAGCCAACCTTTCGTACACGCTTTTTGACCAATGGAACCCGGAGCGTGCGCAGAAGGATAAGGAAAACCTCGAGAGGTACTTGAAGCTCTTCGAGACCTATTCGGACAGAGTGCAGCTCTCGGTCGGTCCCCACGCCATATACACCGTAAGCGGGGAGATGCTCAAGTACGGGTATGACTTTGCGAAAGCTAACGACCTCCTCGTCCATCTGCATCTGTCGGAGACGTACACCGAGTGGCAAGATTGCGTCAAAAAGTACGGGACGACTCCGGTGCGCTACCTCAAAGAGCTCGGTGTGCTTGGTCCCAATCTCATCCTGGCCCACTCCTTGTGGATGGACTCCGAGGAGCTCGATATACTTGCCGATTACGGTTGCTCCGTCGCCCATAATCCGGCTTCTAATATGAAGCTTGCCAGTGGGTACGAGTTCCGCTACGAAGAGATGAGACAAAAGGGCATCCGTGTGGGCATCGGCACAGACGGCGTCTCAAGCTCAAATACGCTTGATATGACGACGGCGATGCGCTTAGCCTCGTTCCTCGCCAAAGCCTGGAGCGGAGACCCGAAGGCAGCTCCTGCGGGTGCCGTCTACGACAGCGCCACAAAAGTGGGCTACGAGATGCTGCGGACGGCGGGCGGCACAGTGGCCACGGGTATGCTCGCAGACCTCATACTCGTCGACCTCACGGTGCCGGAGATGACGCCGACGCACGACTTGATCTCGAATATGGTCTACGCTTCAAGCGGCTCTTTCGTGAAAACGACTATCGTGGACGGCAAAGTCTTGATGCGCGACAGAAAGGTTGAGGGCGAAGAAGAGCTCCGCACCAACTTCCTCAAGGTAAGCCGCAAGCTTTTCGAGAAAGCAAAAGGCTAAGTCCGAACCTCAAAAGGGGTACAGACCGGGAGACTTGCCTCGGTCTGTACCTTTCTCTAATTTTGGCCTGTAGGTCGTAATCTTCCCGGTACGTACGAAATTTCGCCCGTTCTCACAGAAGAGACGGACAAGGGTACCGGGGCTTCGTTGCACATTTCCTTTGCACAGTTAAGTTTGAAAAAGATACTGAAAGTTATTGCCCCACTCTTCGTGGGCTTGCTCCTCTTGTGGCTCCTTTACCGCAAAATGGACTTTAGGAGTCTCGGTCGGACGCTTACGGAAGAAGCCGACTGGGGCATATTGATTATTGCCTCGTTCTTTGGCACGCTCGGCAACTTCTTCAGGGGCTGGCGCTGGTCGATTCTCTTGGAACCACTGGGGAATAAGGCTAAGCTCTTCGGGAACTCCGCCCTCACCGTGCAGGGCAATTACGCCGTGAATATGGTCTTGCCCCGCCTGGGTGAGATCTGGCGGTGCAGTACGATGAAAGTCTACACGGGCATCCCGTTCAGTCGCCTTTTGGGGACTGTGGTCGTGGATCGCGGGATGGATGTCGTCGTCGCCGCTGTATTGGCGGCTGCGGCTGCGATGCTCAATCTTCCCTTCTTCCTCAATTTCTTTGAGCAAAATCCGCAGTTCCTCTCCAAGATGGAGACCCTCTCCTCTAATCCTCTCTTCTGGGTCGCAGTGGCGGCATTTCTTGTCCTCTTCGGTGGAGGGGTCTACCTATTCTTCTTCCGAAAGAAAAGGGACGGGAAGGTCGGCTCTGCCGTCACCAATCTCTGGGAAGGCCTCAAGACCGTCTTTACGATGAGGCGCAAGTGGGAGTTCCTACTCCACACGGTACTGATCTGGGTCAGCTATTTCTTGCAGTTTTACCTTACCTTTTACGCCTTCGACTTTATGTCCGGCTTGGGCTGGCAGGAGGCCTTGATGACTTTCGTACTCATTACTTTTGCCGTAGCTGCGCCCGTGCAGGGCGGTATCGGGGCGTGGCACTTTATGGTCATCTTCAGTCTCGTCTTCTTCGGTGTGTCGAGGACGGATGCCTCTTCTTTTGCCCTCATCGTCCATACCTTGCAGACGCTGTGGACCACAGTGGTGGGCGTCCTGTGCATCGGTTTTCTGCCTTTTTACAATAGAGACGGAAGTGCGAAAGCTTGAAGACCTTCTCCCTCTCTCTGAGGAGATCGGCTTCGACGCCGTAGGGGTCGCGAGCCTTGACGCAGTGGATGAGGCGCAAAAAAACGTCTTCGACCGCTGGCTCTCCGACGGTCGGAATGGCGAGATGGCGTATTTGGAGCGAAACCTTCCCCTAAGGTATGACCCGAGGTGCGGGGACTCGATTCTCGCGGACGCGAAAACCGTCGTCGTGGTTGCCGCCTCTTACTTCCCGGAGAAAAGGCAGCCCAAGGATGCCCCGCAAATCAGCAAGTACGCTTATGGTGCCGATTACCACGTCGTCCTGCGCGAGAATCTGAACCGGCTCGGTCTTTTGATGACTGAGAGGCTCGGAGCGCACTCCTTCCGCCCCATCGTCGACACGGCACCTTTTCTCGAGCGCTATTGGGCAGGGAGGGCGGGCTTGGGCTTCTTGGGACGCAACCACTCATTGATTCTCGGGGGAAAAGGGAGCTTCTTTTTCCTCGGTGAACTTGTGACCACGATGGCGTTCGAGCCTACTTCTGCGCTAACGGAAAAGCCCGGAGCGCACTGCGGGACGTGCCGACGCTGTGTGGACGCTTGCCCTACGGGTGCTCTCACGGTAGACGGGCTTGACGCCAGGAAGTGTATCAGTTACCTAACTATCGAGCACCGGGGCGAGATACTTGAGGAGCTTGGCTCCCGCTTTGGCGCGCGTCTCTATGGCTGCGACACGTGTCAGGATGTATGTTCCTTTAACCACAGACCGCCGGTGACCAAACTCTTCGAGACACGAGAAGCGGTACTTCGGCTTAAGGATGAAGACCTCAAGGACTTCACGAAAGAGAAGTATAAAGCGCTCACCAAGGACTCCGCCCTCGAAAGGGCACGCTTCGACCAAATGAAGCGCAACGCCGACCTCTACCTCCGGAATAAAAAAGAAGGAGGGGCGTCAAAGACCGATTTTGGTTCTCCCTTATAAGGTAATCCGCTGTTACTAACTTCTGACTTCTAACTACCGACTAATTTTCGGTCGTACCGGGAAGAGTTTCTCGGTCTGTACGAAAGTGAAGCGAGATACGTACCGGGAAGATCTCCTCGGTCCGTATCTCGTTTTAGCGTCAGCCCTTATCTGAGACGGAGAAGGCTTAGGACTTCTTCGTTGTCTTTCTTCGTAAGACCCGTTCGTCCCTTCTCGTTGAGGAACGCCAGGACGATCCCTTTGCCTTTGTTTTCTATGAGGTAGACTTCGCCATCGGCGGATCTGCCGGTTTTATCCTTAAACCTCATACCCATTGAGATGGCGTCCTTACCCGCTACCTTCTTCAGGGTCACAGGATCGGTGTCGGTGATCTTGAGCTGATCGTCCTTGGAGCGCTTCAGCCCCACGGCCATCTTGAGCCCCCATCCCGCCACAGAGCGCACGATACGGTTTTTCCTCATCAATTCGATGGCCTTACCAAGTCCGTCCTTGTCGTCGTCTATCATAACGACGACCATATTATTGAGGTTCATATCCTCCTCTTTGTCGTAGTCGGTCTGATCCGTAAGGGGGACAAAAAGTACCTCTTCGCGGCTATTGACGGAGTAGCTTCCGTCGGCGTTCTTGACGGCGGAAAAACCCTTCTCTTTGGACTCGAAGACTTTCATGGAGTTGGGAAGCGAAAGCACCACTTCACCGCCATTGATTCGGTACGCGGTCCAGCCGGGTCTTGTGCCTTGGGAAAAAGCCGTTAGGGCGCAGAGTACCCAAAAGGCAAGAAATACGGTGACTCTTTTCATAATAAGTGGAGGTTAGGAAATTCGTTTGATGATGCCGGCAAAAAGGGCGCTCATACGCTCGGAGGCAGCGTTGGCCTGCTTGACGACATCGTCGCCGTCATTGACATAGTCGTCGCCCGTATTGAAGCTCTCGTTGGTGATGCAGCTCATCCCGAAGACACGTAAGCCCGCGTGTCGCGCCACGATCACTTCGGGCACGGTACTCATCCCGATGGCATTGCCGCCTATTTTCTCGAGGAAGAGGCACTCGGCAGGCGTCTCGTAAGAGGGTCCTGTCCAACCGATATAAACGCCTTCTTGGAGCTTAATGCCGAGGTCACCCGCGACTTCGCGCGCGATTTTCCTCAGAGCCGGATCGTAAGGACGTGTCATATCGGGGAAACGGGGACCGAATTCTTCGATATTGGCCCCGATCAGAGGATTGGGCAAAAGGTTGATGTGGTCGCGTATGATCATCAAGTCCCCCACTCTGAAAGAGCGATCCAGACCTCCGGCTGCGTTGGAGACAAAGAGGGTCTCGATGCCGAGGAGCTTAAAGACACGGACGTGAAAAGTCACCTTCTCCATCGGGTAACCCTCATAGTAGTGGAAGCGCCCCTGCATAGCAAGGACGGGCACGCCGTCGAGGGTTCCCGCAATGAGGTTGCCTTTGTGACCGATGGCCGTGGACTTGGGGAAATGGGGAATGTCGGTGTAAGGGATGATTTTTGTGGCCTTGATTTTGTCGGCAAGCGCCCCAAGACCGCTGCCAAGGGTGATGGCAATCTTGGTTTCGGTGGGGACAAGGGAGCGAAGATACTGCGCGGCCTCTTGGTAGTCTTTTAGCGTAAACTCCATAATTCTTATCTGGTCTTATGTGATTAAAACGTTGTGTTCCGTTGCTGCAAATAATGCTTACGCCGTAAATTTACCCCTTTTCCCTCAAGTGCGGACCTTTTCTTCCCTTTCATAATCCTTTGATTTGGTTACTATATACCTTTCTACGAAAACGTATATACGTTTTGCCCGAATACTATATACCTTTTGCCCGAATACTATATACCTTTTACTTGTAAGCCTTGGATCGCTTGGTACAGACTTGATAGAGCAAGTTTTTTTGCACGTACCGAGGTGGGTTTCCGGTACGGGCATAGAAAAGAAAAAGGTACGTACCAAGGATTTCTCCCGGGTACGTACCTCATTTGGAAACGATATTGGTTCGGGCAGACTTTACTTTTTGTCCCAAAGTCCGATTACTTCAGAAGGTCGGTGGAGCGCTTAATGAAGTTGTCGAGCGCTTCGCCTTTGAGGAGGCCTGCGGAGAGGAGACCGAGGTCGATGAGCTGCGCGATACGGTCGTCCTTTTCGGCAAAAGCCTCTTGCAGCTTTTCAATCTCATCGTCGATGGTTTGAAGCTTGTCGCGGGTTTCGTCGCGGTCTTTCTCAAGGGTCTTCTTTTCGTCATCTCCCAAGTCTTTCGCGTCGGAGAGTTGCTGACGGAGGACGTCGAGACGCGCCTGGAAGCCTTTGCGGTCTGCACGCTTGGCTTCGACTTCCTTTTCAGTATCGGAGGTCGTGTAGCCGTTTGCGATGTCTTGGATGAGCGGGTGGTCGAGATTGACGACGAGGTTGTAGGAGTCGGGCATTTCTCCATAGAAGCTCATCCCTTGCTGCATCCGGCTCATCTCTTTCATACGCCGCATATATTCGCCCTGGACGAGAAGAACGGGCTTGCCTTTTTCGCCTTGGTGTGAAGTCTCGGCACGGAAGATCTCCTTCTTCTCGCTCTTGGGAAGACGACTTTGGAAAAGGGATTGAACCGATTTCTCGGTCTCAGCGCTCACTTCCGCGTGGTCTTTGCGCTCGTCTTCCTTGGGGATAAGCCTGTCGAGCGTGTCGCTGTCGACGCGGACGAAGCGCGAAGAGGGAAGCTTTTGCTCGAGCATGCTGATGAAGTGGACGTCCAGAGGTCCGTCGAGCATCAAGACGTCGTACCCAAAGGCGTCTCGGGCATTTTTGATAAACGTATACTGGTTGTCCTTATCGACGGCGTAGAGGTAGACCACTGCGCCCTCTTTGTCGGTCTGGTTGCCCGAAATGAGCGTGCGGTACTCTTCGAGTGTGAAATGCTTGTCCTCGGTGTTTTTGAGGAGCGCAAATTTCTCTGCCTTTTCGTAGAACTTCTCGTCCGTCAGCATCCCGTACTTCACGAAGAGCTCGAGTGCGGGCCATTTTTCCTCGTAAGCCGTGCGATCTTCCTTGAAGAGCTCGGAGAGTTTGTCCGCCACCTTACGGGTGATGTAGGAGGAGATCTTCTTGACGTTTTGGTCGGCTTGCAGGTAGCTGCGGGAGACGTTCAGCGGGATGTCCGGAGAGTCGAGTACCCCGTGGAGCAAACCGAGGAACTCAGGCACGATGCCTTCGACGTTATCGGTCACGAAGACCTGGTTGGAGTAGAGCTGGATCTTGTTTTTCTGTAAGTCCATATTGCTCTTCACCACGGGAAAATAGAGAATCCCGGTGAGGTTGAAAGGATAGTCTATATTGAGGTGAATCCAGAAGAGTGGCTCGTCACTCATCGGGTAAAGCGTCTGATAGAAAGACTTGTAGTCCTCGTCCTTGAGCGAAGTGGGCGTCTTAGTCCAAATGGGCTCTGTGTCGTTGATGACGAGGTCTTCGTCCGTATCGACCTCCTTGCCGTCCTTCCAATCCTTTTTCTTCCCGAATACGATCGGGACGGGGAGGAAACGGCAGTATTTCTCCAGTAGCGCCTTGATGCGGAGCGGCTCGAGATACTCTTTGCTGTCGTCGTCGATGTAGAGGATGATGTCCGTGCCACGTCCTCTCTTATCGGGGGCTTCTTCCATCACAAACTCGGGACTGCCTTCGCACGACCAAAGCATCGTGGGCGCTTCTTCCTTGTAGCTCTGTGTGCGTATCTCTACCTTCTTTGCCACCATAAACGCGGAGTAGAACCCCAGCCCGAAGTGACCGATGATGGCTGCCGCGTCGTCTTTGTACTTATCAAGGAAATCCTCCGCACCCGATATGGCGATTTGATTGATGTACTTGTCGATCTCTTCCGCGGTCATACCGATGCCTCGGTCGCGGATGATGAGTTTGCCGTCCTCTATGAGGACTTCGACCTTCAGGTCTCCGAGCTCGCCTTTGTATTCTCCCTTGGCAGAGAGTGTCTTGAGCTTCTGAGTGGCGTCTACTGCGTTGCTGACCAGTTCGCGCAGAAAGATCTCGTTGTCGCTGTAAAGGAACTTCTTGATGATCGGGAACATATTGTCGCTCTGGACGCCAATCTTCCCTTGTGTCTTCTTTGTGCTGTCTTCGCTCATATCTTATTATGTGAAACGTTTTAAGTGCTTGAAAAATCCCCCACCCGTCTTTATACAAATGCCGTGCCACCGAGCGGCGTTCTGCCACAAACGGTCGGGCCTCCGCTTGGGAAGCCCGACCGCTATTCTTATAGGTCGCGACAAGTCGTGCCTTGAAGGATTATTTCTTGATGGTGGAGAGCATAATTTCCACTTCCTTTTCCATCCTCGGAACCGTCACGTAGTGGTAGTTGGAGAAGGAATTATTGAGCATCACGAGGTTCATTTCCTTGATGTCGATCCCGTAGCTGCTCTCGAGGATGAAGCGGTAGAGGTTCTGCTGGAGGCAGCCCACATTGAAGGGCGTGCAGTCCAGATGCTCCAGACCATTGATGCCTTTCATATAGGGATTGCGTGTATTGGGTACGAAGTCGTAACCGTACTCTTTGCCCATACGGCGCGAGCGCTTCCAGTCATAAATGATGAACTCGCCACTGTAATTAACCGCCAGGAGATCCAGAGTCCCCGCCAGTGCGTACTCGTCATTGAAGATCTTCCACTCCGTGCGGTAGGGCTCGGGGCGGACGTCGTAGATGAAGTTATCAAAATACCGCAACTCATCTTTTATGGAGACCTCTTCCGAGGTGCCGTCCGGAAAATCGATCCTGCACGTGTCTTCAAGCGGTCTTTTATTGAACGAGTGTTCGATCTGCTCGTGCATAAAGGTTCCCAGATTGCGTGCTACTAAGCCGTTGCGCTCCCATTCGCTGAAAATCTCTTCGATCGGACGGCTCTCTTTCTCGGCTTTCTTGGTCGCCCACGCGTCCACGTCAAAAGCGGGGAAAAAGCTGGAGACGAGATTGGTCACAGAGTGTAATGGCGTTCCGTCCTTCACCAGTCGGTAGGAGTGATCTGCGGCATCAAAGAGGAGCTGGGCGTCTCTCGGGTGCGCGTTAATTTGATTGAAGTTGCTCGCTGAAACGGGGGAATCTGATGCGTTCATTGAATGATGTATTTCTTCTATTGCCTTTGACCCTGTGACCTTACAGGCTCAATCTTTAGGCAAAGATATATTTTCTTTTTGTTTATACAAAAAAGTCACAAAAGCTCGAAGGCGTTAAATGCCCCCGGAAGAGAGGTCAATTTCGGTCTGTACGAAAAGATAGCGTAGGTACGTATGAGCCTCTCAAATCGGTACGGCCGAAAATTATTTTTTGGTCTGTATCTCGTTTTTCGGTGATTCTGCTTCGATTTCTTCGCGCAAACTTCGGATAAGATTGGACACGCCGTCTTCGAGTAAATCAAGCACAAGGTCGAACCCCTTAGCTCCGCCATAATAAGGATCGGGGACATGGTCCCAAGCAGGATGTGCCGCAAAATAACCCGCTATGGGACGTATCTTGCGGACTGCCTCCGAAGAGGGTGCGCGTCCGATAAGCGCTTCCACGTTACCTTGGTCCATACCTACGATGAGGTCGAATTTTTCAAAGTCACCGTACGCCACGGGGCGAGAGATGCTGGTGACGTCGTATCCGCGCAGTGCGGCCGCTTCGCGCATGCGTCTGTCTGCCTTTTGATCCTTATGGTAGCCGTGCAACCCTGCCGAGTCGACCTGAAAGAGATCGCCAAGGTGCTCTTTG
Source organism: Porphyromonas sp. (assembly GCA_029983505.1). Classification (GTDB taxonomy): domain Bacteria; phylum Bacteroidota; class Bacteroidia; order Bacteroidales; family Porphyromonadaceae; genus Porphyromonas_A. Next base: position 6,805 of record JASBZK010000030.1, on the reverse strand, counting down.
TCAATAATGCTTTGGGCAATGGCTTCGGCGGCAGGGCTTCTGCAAATGTTGCCGAGGCAGACGAAAAGTATTTTCTTCATATTCTATTGTGGATCGACGTCAAAGTGAATAAAAAGAGGCGTGCCGCGGTGCTTCCTTAGGATCTCGCTCCGCCACTCCGCCAAGAAATGCCGCGTGTCGGAGAGCGAAGAGTCCAAGGGGTGAAGAATCGTCACACGCGAACCGATCTCTGCCTTAGCCCTCGTGGTGGCTATCGGAGACGGGCCCAAGGTCTTTAAGTGCGGAAAGGCAGAAAGTCCGGACAAAAGTCCGTTGGCCACAGAGAAGGCCACTGAGCTGTCTGTGGACTGTATGACGGCATCGATTTGCCGCGAAAAAGGGGAAAAACCTACTGCGAAACGGCTCTCAAGCTCACTGTCCAAGAGTGTGCGGTAATTCCCGGACAAGGCTGCTTTCAGCCCGATGCCGTAGGGACGAAAGAATTGGAGGACGATGCCTGTACCCTTCGGGGACTCGTTCAATAATTCGGTCACAAAGCGGTAGCTCCTTTCGATTGCCCGGAAGTCCGGTCGGAGCTCGAGCAGGTCCCACTGGATCACACCGATCATATCCGCACTGCCCACCGCTCCGAGAGAAGGCTCATACCCTGTGGAAAACGTGATGCCGGGCTTCAGAGGACCCTCTTCGTCTCCCTCTCGGATAGAGACGGGTACGCCGGGATAAAAATCACGCACCGCATCAATCAGTCGCTCCACGCCGGTGCCCACGGGCTTCAGTTCTCTTTTGCCGCAAGAGGGACAGCTGTCCGGCTTCGGCTCTACGTGCCCGCAAGACGGACACACCATACTGCGTTTTTCCCTCCCGTAATAGCGGAGTGTCGTGCCGCAGACCGGACACTTGAGGACGGTATGGCAATTGCCACACGATATATAGCGGGCAAAACCCTGCCTTTGGTAAAAAATCAAAGCCTTGCCTCCGCCATCTACACAAGCGGTGATCGAGTGAATCATCTTTGAGGAGAGCATCCTTGCCGAGACTTCACCAAGTCGGAAAGCCTGCTCCATATCCACCAGCGTCAACTTGTCGCCATAGGGCGGTCTCGGGGATCCGACTTCCCGAAAGGCATACTTCCTGCCGATGATTCCTCTGAGTGCCGTCTCCACAGAGGGCGAAGCCGTGGAGAGAAGGGTCTTTGCGCCGGACTTCCGGGCAAGCATAAGTGCCATATACGAAGCCGTGAAGCGGGGTGCGGGTTCAAACTGCCGGTAACCTCTGTCCTCTTCGTCTATGACGACGACCGTTTTCAGGTCTGCGAAAGGCAGCCATACGGCAGACCGCAGTCCGAAGTAAATGCCCCCTACACCGGTGAGGGCGGCCGTCCACGTGCGCTCTTTCGTCTTATCGGAACTTCGGGAATGGTAGTATGGATAGAGCTTGGAGCCAAAGAGTTCGCTCATCTCCTCTTCCACACTCCGAAGCGCATCCATAGACGGGAAGAGAACCAAAGTCTGCCCTTGTCCGGACGCCAAAACCGACCCGAGAAAGTCTAAAGGGACCCTCTCATAGAGGGACGAATGCTGATGGTAGGAGAGAAGCACTTCTTTGGAACCCCACGGCTTGAAGAGCTCCACTTGGGCGGTTGATTGAGCCTGTCTGTCGGAGCTTTCGCCACAGAAGTCGGCAATCTCTTCGGCTTCTATCACGCCGGCACTCCTGAGGGTATCAACCGTATGGACACTCAGACCGGTCTTCTCGCGAAGTTCAGTCAGAGACTCGGCTCTGATGCCGTATGCCGGGCTGCCGTCCGTCAAGGTCTGAAGAAAAGCAAGGGCTGACCTTTTTTTTCTCAAGAGTGAGAGCGCCTCCTTTCTGAAAGACGGGTCGGAAAGGAGAAGAGGACTGAAGCTCCAGACCTTTTTCAGCGGACCTCGACCCGAATACCGCTCTATGCCGGAAGGTAGAGCGGCACGAAGCACGTCGCCCAGCGAACACATACAGTACTCGGCTGCCCACTCCCAAGCCTTTAGGATCGGATCACGGATCGGAGAGAGAGGCAAGATGCGTAGGACGCGCTTAAATGTGATCGACTTCCCTACCCCTTCCGGTCTGTGTGCGGAGACTCTCACGACCAGACCCGTAAGGATTTTTCCCCTCCCGTTTCCGAAAGGTACGGTACAGAGCATCCCGCGCTCCACGTTCTCGTCCGTCAGATAGCCGTACACGGGGTTATCCAAAGGCAGAGGCAAGAGCACTTCGATATAGAGATCCGGATTACCTTGGGGCACGGAAATAGAAGAAAAGTGCGATTGGAACGTATATCAGGTTGGGAAGCCAAGCGGCCACAAAAGGAGAAAGGGCACCGCTCACGGCATAAGAGGAGGATATGGTAAAAAGCAGTATGTACCCGAATGCCAAGATCAGTCCGATGGCTACGTTCAGCCCGATACCGCCCTTTACTTTCCTCGCGCTGAGCGATACGCCGATGATCGTGAGGATAAAGGCGGCGAGGATGGAGGCAAAGCGCCGGTGAAGCTCTACCTGGAAAGATTGGATGTTGCCCACACCGCGTTTCTTTTGGTTCTCGATGTAGGCGACGAGCTCGCCCGTCTTGAGCTTATCCGCGGCCTGCCTTCCGATCACCACGTCCTGCGGGGTCAGGAAGAGCATCGTGTCGATACTTGTCCCTGACGTATTAATCTCCTTGAGCCCCTCAAAGTCCCGTATGGTGTAATCGCTGACGGTCCAGTGATACAGGCTGTCGTACTGTATCGAAGCCCCCGTAAGGCGGCTCTTGAGCGTATTATTTTCGTAGTATTCGAGCGAAAACTGGTACCCTTTTTGTTCCTCGATGTCAAAAGTCCCGAAGTACGCTGCCTTGCCAGGTCCGATCATCACTTGGACGTTTCTGTCCGAAACGACCTTTTCGAGAGGAAATACATAAGTGTCCTCGAAATCGACTCTGATGACGTTGAGCTTGGGGATGATTTCACTCGAGAAGACAAAGGAGACAAACGCTATGATACCCGCAGAAATCATATAGGGTTTGAGGAGCTGGAGAAAACTCATCCCCGCAGACTGCATCGCGATGATCTCGGATCTGGACGCCAATTTGCTCGTAAAGTACACCACCGTGATGAAGATGAAAAGCGGGGTCAGAAGTACGGCAAAATACGGGACGAGAGCAACGTAGTACCGCAAGATAATCGGCATCGTCACCTCCGGTTTCATAAAGGTCTCAAGTTTCTCCTGTATGTCGATGGCCACGATAATGGCCATAATCAAGGCGAGCGCAAAAAGGAATGTGCTCAAAAAACGACCGATGATGTAGCGGTCGATGCGTCTGATCCCGAGACGCTCCGTGAGAGACCTCTTCTCTTTTGGGGCTTCGGTGGCGGAGGTGTCAGCCACTTGCTCGGCACCCTCTGACGTAGCGACGTTGCTTACAGTCTCGCTCCGAGTGCCGGAAGTACTTCTTTCATCCATGAAGCGTAATCTCCCTGAATAATGTGTTCTCTCGCCGTCCGCACCAATTCGAGGTAAAACTTCAGATTGTGCACACTTGCGATTTCAAGTCCCAGCATCTCGTTGCTGCGTACCAAGTGCGAGACGTAGGACCTCGAAAACTCCCTGTCCACGCTGCTCGACCCCAGAGGATCGAGCGGACCGTGGTCGTGTTTCCACTTGCCGTTACGTAGGTTTATCGTCCCTTGCCAGGTGAAAATCTGCCCGTTACGACCGTTACGAGTAGGCATGATGCAGTCGAACATATCCACGCCTCTTGCGATCCCCTCGAGTAAATTGGCAGGCGTACCGACCCCCATCAGGTAACGGGGTTTGCTTTTGGGCAAAACGGCATTAACCACTTCTATCATCCCATACATAGTCTCTGTCGTCTCTCCGACACTGAGACCACCTATGGCATACCCCGAAGCATCGTACTCGGAGACACGCTCTGCTGCCTCTTTCCTCAGATCTGCGAACCCGCCACCTTGGACAATGGGGAAAAGAACCTGTTCGTAACCGTAAAGCGGAGCACACTCCGCCCCGTGAAAAGCCTTCCACCCCCTATCAAGCCACCTCATCGTGAGTTCCAACGACTCACGTATATACTTGTGCGGCGCATCTCCGGGGGGGCACTCGTCAAACGCCATACAGATGTCGGCGCCTATTTGGCGCTGTATCTGCATCACGCGCTCAGGGGTAAAGAGATGCTTACTGCCGTCGATATGACTTCGGAAGGTGACGCCGTCTTCGCTCATCTTACGGATATCCGTGAGCGAAAAAACCTGGAATCCCCCACTGTCCGTCAGCATCGCTCTGTCCCAGGATGCGAATTTGCGGAGTCCGCCCGCCTCTTCGAGCACTTCCGTGCCCGGGCGGAGATAGAGGTGATACGTGTTGCCGAGGATGATCTCGGCCCCGATCTCTTCTCTAAGGACGCGTGGGTGCACACCTTTTACCGTACCCGCCGTACCGACAGGCATAAAAATGGGGGTATGCACGGAACCGTGACTGGTCTCAAGCACACCGGCGCGAGCCTCTGAGTGAGGGTCTGTATGGCTTACTGTAAATGGGAACATAATCGTCTGCAAAGGTACGAAAAAGCTAAAATACTCCGAGCCCGAAAATCGTACGGACCAAGAATAAATTTTCGGCCTGTACCTTTTTCTCTCCCCGGTACGTGTCTCACGGTCTCCTCGGTCAGACCAAAAACAATTTGTAGGTCTATGACCTCGGAAAGACTTGCAGGTATCAAAAAAATAGGTATCTTTGCGTACTTCTTCGAGAGGAGAGGTCAAATGCCGAAGTAGCTCAGTTGGTAGAGCAACGCATTCGTAATGCGTGGGTCACGAGTTCGAGTCTCGTCTTCGGCTCTAATATAAGAGCACACCGAAGATATTTCCAGTCCGTTGCTTCTATTCTGTAGGCAAAACGTGGTGTGCGGTCCTAAAAGAGTGATTAGGTCAAACTTTTTCCTAATAGGACAAAAACAGAAAAGGCTCCAATATAAATCCTACAGCAAGTAGAAATAAAATCACGGCTTTTGTTTTGTTTCTATTTTTTCTTTCTTATTTCTGCTTTCAAAGAAGCGGGAATATGTCATATATCTTTTGTCAGATAAAACGAATGACTTAACGATCAAATAGGGAACTCCCAGAAAAATAAGAAATCCCAAGATGACGTATACTCAAGTTTTTTCATTGAATGTTTCGTATAATCTGTCAGAGGCTATTCGATGTCTTCTTCAATTATTCGTTCTTTGACTTTTTTATGGTTGTCAAGTGTATACTCTTTCGAAATAATTCTACTCGGTTCAGGAAATGAACCACCCACATAATTATCAGACTCCGTTGCTTGCTTTACCAACAGCCTGAATGGTTTGATTTGTAGGGACAAATCATACTGCCAAAGATCACCGGTGCGACCCACTCTTTTTTTGTCAATAAGGGTTTCGTTCGGGCCAAAAGTTAATATCATTATTTCATCATAAGGATATGTACCTTGATCAGAAGGCTCCGAGCAGGATTCACGAACGATAAAAACATAATATTGTTCGTCGCTAATTTTGCCGATTGGATAATATGAAATCATTCCCGGATTGCACTCACCACACGTCGGATATTGGATATACCGATTAACGTACCTGGGAGATATTTCGTCAGCTGGAGTAGCAAATTGATCGGTTGCGATGGGGTTATCAATGTCTCTAAATAGAGATAGAAAATCATCGAAGCTTAATTGTCTTTCAATCTCTTCGGTAAGGGCTTTGTATTTTTCTCGTCCGATATCTTCGGATAACACATCGAGATACAACCTATCAGAAGAGGTTTCTAACTCAATGAGACCTTCAATACCTTGTTTTAGTAAGGTGCGACAAATCTTGAAATTGGAATCTATGGTATAAGAGTACACATCATAGGTACATGGGTATGGATATCCAAGCCGCATCACTTCCGGCGGTATCGGGCTTGCGTGTTTGACTATTAGCTCAAAAGGATTAAGGCTGCCCGAGTAGTTATAAAAAGACCATATCTTCTCTTTGGCAAATCTAAGCGATCGTGAATAGTGCCATCTTTCTTAGCGTATACAATAATGCTATAAAATTCTTCCGAATAAAGTGCATCAAGGCTTGTCGCAACGATGGTTACGACATATTGATCGAACTCAACCTTATACAAACAGGAAAAGTAGGTGTCCGGTGAGACTTCTTTATCAAGTTGTATATATTCTATTGCCTCTTCAAGTGATGCCAGCTGAAATCCATTTGACAATCCTATTTGAAAATCTTGATTGTTGAGGATTTTACTGTCAGTACATTTGAACTTAGACAGATAACGCTCAAAAGTATCATTCGTTTGAGCGAATAATGCAACATTGAGTAGGCAAACGACAATTATGAATAGTCTAATTTTGCTCATGGTATTATTTGTTTGGTCGTACTTGGGTAACAGTATAATTTTTATTGCCAAATTTTCCTGTTAATCTATTATTGTCCAGTATCAATTTGTTGTTAGGATGTGTGCCTCTATCTTAAGTCAATGCTCTTCCTCCTGTCTTTTGAACAAAAGCAAGAGTGGAAGAAAGAGAACTGGTTGACAAGACAACTATGATGCGCGGTTCAAACACCTCATAAAATCGACATAAAATAAGCGGACTGTTTTTATTTAACCGGTCAAAGGTAGTAAATTTCCCGATATTTTAAATGTCCGTATTGCTGCGCATAGCCCCGGGGGGTAATTTGTCTAATGCATTTTTCCGGAAGGAAGTACAAAGGCAATCGCAGCAAAACTGCGGTTGCTTTTTT
>JASBZK010000029.1 GCA_029983505.1 Porphyromonas sp. | reverse complement strand
GCCGCAGCAAGTTTCTTGACGAGGAGCTTGTCCGCATCCGTCATCGCCTCAAAGGAATCCGCCGAGAGATACTCACCCTTGCCGGCAAAGACGACCACCGGGATGCGGATGTCGAGGTCTTCCCAGTCTTCGCGGGAAAGTTGCTCGGCGGTTGGCTTGTAGAAGGGGCTTGCCTTGCCGTCAGCCACGTATTTACTCTGCTTGGCGTGCAGGAGGCGGATGCGGAGGTCGAACTTCGTATCCGGCTCATAAAACTCGATGGCACCATTCAGACCGATGGGGTTGGAGATGCCGGTGAATTTACCCTCTGCACTATTCCAAGGCGTGGTGTCCATATAGTAGTACCCGATGTACTTGTAGTCCGGGGTGTACGCCTTGGGTGCGGGATTGAACTCGGTCGCTTTGATGTCCGTGGGGATGAAGAAGAGCTGGTGGATAAGGGACTCCTCTTCGGTACCGAATTCGCCCGTGATCTCGTCGCCGTCTTTTGCGAAAAAGCGCACGGTGATGCCATAGGTCTCGTCGCCCACGACAGCCTGCTCGGCATTAAACGTATTGTCCGAGCGATCCTCCGTGGCGGGGTCGACAGGCATTTTGCCTTCAGCCAATCCGCCGAAAACGGCGAAGGCTTTGGGACTGTCCGCCGCAGGTACGAAGCCTTTATCCGGATCAGACTGGAAGACGAATTTCTGCATATTGGCGTTGTAGTACTTCGCACCCTCTACGCTTTTATTGGCGTGAAAATGGTTGTCGTGGAAGTGTCCCTTCGAGAGGGTTACTTCAACGCGGTAAGCCTCGTCGTGATCCTTGTCGTGGTTCTCGTCGTTGGGCTTTACGGGCTCGGAGCAGGAGGCAAGTCCGAAAGCCAGAGCCGCGAAAGCGGTAAGGCCGAAGCCGAGAAGATAGTTTCTGCGTTTCATAAGTGTCTTGTTGCATTAAACAGTGAACTAAAAAGTCTTGTCAAAAAGAGTACCGCACGGATACCCTTATATCCCTACCCGCCTCGTGAGAGTAGTATCGGGCAAGGTTTGTGTATTCTTTGTATTCGAGATTGAAGAGGTTGTCTACCGAGAGCAAAAAGGTAAGGGCAGACCGATCTCCAAGTCGCAAGGTCGTACCTGCACGAAGCTCGAAGAGGTTGTACGCCGACGGTGCAAAGGGGACGAGGTCGGTGGCGGGGTCAAAGCGTTTTTGCTCGGCTACATACCGGTGACCGACTTCCACGAAACTCTTTTCCCAAAACGGCAGGTCGAACGAAAGCTCCTGACTGAGTCGGAAAGGCGGGATATACGGGAGATAGCGTCCCGTCCCGCTCTCTGCGGCCCAGATCATCCCGCCCGTCACGCGGTAACGGAGCCACGGAGCAATCTGCCAGGAGAGCTCCGCATCGGCGCCGTGGAGGGTTGCGGAAGTCTGGCGGTACCGAAAGAGGGGATAGACGCCGCTGATTACGGTAAAATTTTCTCCCGTCGGCTCCTTATAGATGTAGCCGTTGATCCAAGTGAGGTAGCCCTCCACGCCGACCGTAACCTTATCGCCGGAGTACGTAAGCGAAGCGATCCATTTATTGCTTCTCTCGCTCGTCATCGTGCTGTCGCCTTTGAGGTAGAGGCTGCCGGTGGCATCGATGCCGTTGCTGAAGAGCTCGCCCACATGGGGTGCGCGCCAAGCGGTGCCGAAGTTGGTCACGAAGCGCAACCCGGGCGTAAAGTGATAGTGCGCCCCCACGGAGTAGGTGAAGTTCTTAAAGGTTCGCTCGCCACCGTAAGTCTGTGAGTAGGCATCGATACCGAGGGCATTGAGGTAAGAGAGATCCCCTCTCACGCCGGCCTCGGCACCCCAACCTCCGGAGTGAAACTTTTGGACCAGATACAGTCCGCTGGTTGTTTCGACATAATTGGGGATGAGGGGGACGACGCCGGTGCCCGGCTGATTCCAATTATTTGTGTACTGGGCTTGCACGCCGGCTTCCGTGCTCCACCCGCCGAGGTAATGGTGTGCCCACTTGACGTTGCCTTGGACGTTATCGAGCGTCAGGGAGACTGCGGGGATATTGCTGCGCTTCATCCGGCGGTAATGATACTCGTCTTGGTTGTCACGCTGATAGGCGATTTGGAGCGAAAAAGAGCCTGCGTCCCGGGTGTTGTAAAAGCCCTTGCCGCTGACATACTGATGCAGCCCCTCGTGCTTGGGGTAGTCCAAGTCCCGGGAAAAGGGCAGCTCTACAAGGGGCCTTCCCTGCTTTATCCTCTCGGCAAGCTGTTCGGCATTGCCCATCTTCGCCTCGTACATTATCCCCTCGGCGTGTCCGGTAAGCGCATAGGTCAGCTCCGCGCCGTATCGGGAGGTGTTCCAACCCAAGTTCGCTTGGAGCGCATACTCCCTCACTCCGGTATTATTCAGGATATACTTCGCCGTCCGCCTGTCGCCGCCGTTGGTATAAGAGCCTTGGACCCTGTACGCAAACGCCTTTTTGGGCCCGAAAGCGCCTTCCAGCATCGTTCGCCCGCCGTAGTACAGTCCGTTAGAGCCAAACTGCGTCTGCACTTCGCCACCTACTACCCTCCCGCCATAGGGGAGCGGTGCTTCGTCCACAAGGATAACGCCCCCAAGGGCATCGCTTCCGAAACGTACGGACTCCGCCCCCTTCAGTACAGAGACAGAACCTGCCGCAGCGGCATCTACGTCGGGACCAAAGTCGCTATTCCACTGCTGTCCCTCCTGCCGTACACCGTTGGCGACGACGAGTATTCTCTCCCCGCTCATACCCTGTATGACGGGGACGGAAGAAGTGGTGCCGGAGCTGATCATACTCAAGCCCTTGACCCCGGAGAGTACCTCTGCAAGGCTTTCGGAGACACTGTTTTTGAGCCGGTCTGCACCCAGTCTTTCGCCGACGGACACAGCAGAGGGCAAAGGTTTCTCCGCCTCCACCGCAACCCCTTCGAGGGCGATGGAAGAAAAAGTGAGGTACACTCTGACCGGGCGTCCCGCCTTGGACTTAAGCGCCTTGACACTCTCGGCAAGCGTATCGTAGCCGGTCAGGGAAAAAGTAACGATGTCTCTCTCCGAAAGTCGGTCCAAGTCCAAGTGAACCCTACCGGACGCATCAGAGAGGGTATGGTACTTGCCCGAGACAAGCACCACGGAAGGAAGTGGGGCGTCGTTTTCGGCATCCAAGACGACAAGCTCAAGGGTCTTCCCGGTTTGTGCTTCAGCCGAAGCGAAGGGGAAGAGTAGAGCCAGAAGAAGGACGAGCCAAAAACTGCCCCGGCGCGTACCACGCACCAATCCATGAATTTCCATGGAGTATCAGCAATTTTTTAGTCGGAAATAATCACGGTAATGACCTGAAGAGCCACTCCGCACAGGGGAAAAGGTATAATCGGGGATGCTCGACACGACAGGGTAGACCTACCCCGTCAAAGCAAAACCCCTGTCTTCTCAAAGAGTAGGGAGGTTAAATAAGCGCGTAAGGAGGTGCCCTCAGAGAGAAATGCCTTGCCAAGCGGCTTAGGACGGGACGCTCGGGCAACACCGACAGCTCTTCCATAAATACGGAGAGAGCCTCGGGGACATCAAAGGTTACAGGTGTGTCGAAAGAAGTGTGCGCAAAGACAGAAAGCGCACAGAAATCCCCCTGGGGCAAATAGTTGCCATCCGGATCATCCGCGTGACCGGGGTGGGAAATCTGCGCCACCATATGCTCGTAGTGGTGATGCGACAGAGCGTGCCCCCCGAGGGTAATGCCCATCAGGAGGAACAGGGAGAGGAGGAAGAAGCCCTTCCGCCTTCTGTCGTTATTGTCTTTTGCGCGATACATTACAGCACAAATGTACGCATTTTTCGCAAAATCCGCCACCCACCCTGGAGAAAATCGTTGGCAATTTGCAGTGGTGTTCGACAAAGTCCGACAACAATAGAGACGCTTAAGTGCCAAAAAGGGGTATATTTGTGGGAGAGAAGTCCTCGCAGGCAATGTCACCCCATAAAATTGCAAAGGAAATCGCAAAGGACACTCAAGCAAGAGAAAAGAGAAGAATAAAGATATGGCGCAGATTTACAACAGCTCCGAAGTCGTCCAAACCGCAGAAGGGCTTGCTGTCAAGAAAGCCTCTATGCCGCTGCCCGCACTCGTACTTCTGGGGATGGCAGCGGGTGCGTATATCTCCATCGGTGCGGCATTGGCCTCCTTTATGAGTGCGGGGATGCCGGGGCTCACAGCGGATAATCCTGCCCTGACCAAGCTCATCAGCGGGGCATTTTTCCCCATAGGTCTCATCCTTATCGTCCTCGTCGGGGGCGAACTTTTCACCGGCAACGTCGCCTATATGACCGTGGGAATAATGAGGCACAAAGTGACGTGGGTACAGCTCCTGTGGAACTGGATCATCGTCTGGTGTGCCAATTTCATCGGCGCCCTTCTCGTGACCTACCTTTTCTTTGAAATCGGCTTCGGAGAGGGACTTTTTTCCGCCGCCCCATGGCACGACGCCGTCGTGAAGGTAGGAAGCCTGAAGGCAGGACTCCCCTGGGAAGAAGCTTTCGTAAGGGGCATCGGCGCCAATTGGCTCGTCTGTCTGGCGCTGTGGCTCGGCAATAGCTCCGACACCATGCTCGGCAAACTCACCGGGCTGTGGTGGCCGATTATGACCTTCGTGGCTTTCGGCTTCGAGCACAGCATCGCAAATATGTTTTACCTCCCGATAGCGCTTTTCGAGGGTGCCACTTTCTCCCTCTCGGATATGCTCATAGGGAACCTCCTCCCCGTCACCCTCGGCAACATCTTAGGGGGAGCCGTCTTCGTGGCGATGCTCTATGTCTTCGTCACTCGGGGATCAATAGATAAGATAAAGAAATAATGAAAAGGCTGACCCTTCTTGCACTGCTCATTTTGGCAAGCTCGCTCCCGGGGGCAAAAGCCCAGGAGACCATCACCCTTGAGCGCGTCCTCAGTGACACCAAAGCCTATTACCCGTACCTTGAGAAAGAAGACGTCCTAAAGTCTTCGCTCGACAATCTCGAAAAGACGCTCTGGTACGCGTACATCCCGCAGGTCTCCATCAACGCGAACGTCCAATACCAGACAGACGTACCTTCGATCGCCATCAGTATGTCCGAACCGGGACCTGGGGACGATCCCGCTCTGGATCAGATTATGGGCAAAATGATCGGCAGACTCCAGATTCCGGAGATCCCCAAGCTCCAGTATCAGACATACGCCCAAGTGACCCAATTGCTCTGGAGCGGCAATAGGGTCTCCGCAGGCGCAGAAATGATTCGGGCCAACATTGCCCAAAAGTCCGCCGAAGCCAAAGCGGGGTACGAAAAAGCGGAGGATGCGGTCACGGAACTGTACTTCGGGCTCCTGATGCTTGATGCGCAGAAAAAACTGCAGGACAATTTTCTCACGGAAATCGCCCGCCAAAAAGCCAAGGCCGAAAACGCCCGCTCCAACGGTGTGGCGACCCAAAACGACTTGGACGAGATCGAGCTCCGGCGCCTTAAGGCGGAGCAACAGAGAGACGAACTCAAAGAGTCCCGCGCCTCCATTCTTCACCTCATCGGGCTCTACACCGGGAAGACCTACAACCCCGACCAAACGGAAGCTGCGGTTCCGTCCGAGCCTCTTCTCGGCGCAGACACCGCCACTGTCCCCGGCTCGAGATATGCTGCAGGGCGGATGACCCACCAAGTCCTCGACGCACAGGTTCGCACCGCGAAAGCGGTCTACGATATGAGTTTCGCGGATATGCTCCCCTCCATAGTCGCCTTTGCGAGAGGAGGTTACGGCAGACCAGGACTGAATATGTTTGCCGAAAAGGGACAGCCATACTTCGTCTACGGACTTACTTTCTCCTGGAACTTCGGAAACTTCTACAACCTCGGCACTAAGAAGCTCGACCTCGAGAATACCCGCGCCCTCGTCCGCTTACAGAGACGGGAATTCGAGATCAACCAGCGCGCCAAAGTCGAGAAGCTCAAAAGCGAAGCGCGTCAGTACGAGACCCTCATCGCAAAAGATGAGGAGATAGCGGTCCTCCAAAGACAAATCAGCGACCGCGCCGCCCTACAGCAGGAAGCCGGCACGATGACGGCACCGGATCGTCTGGAGAAACTAAGCGCTCTCAACGCCGCACTCCAGACCAGAGACGTACACAAGATACAGCAGCTCCGGGCACTCTATATGGCACGGCGCGCATTAGGACTCTAAGACCAAATCCCACGAAATATATGAAGAGAACCCATTACACCGCCCTGTGCGGGCTCCTCATCCTCACCCTCTCCGGATGCGGCACAGAGGACGACACACGCCTCGGCACCGGCAACTTTGAAGCCGAAGAGATCCTCGTATCGAGCGAGACGAGCGGCAAAGTCCTCGAATGGACGCTGTCAGAAGGAGACACCATCGCCCAAGGCGAAGCCGTCGGTCTCATCGACACGACACAGCTTTTTCTCCAAAAGCAGGCACTCCTCCGCTCCGGCAGAGCCGTCACCTCGGGTCGCCCCTCCGTGGAGACCCAGACCGCGGCTCTGGAGACCAAACTGAACGACCTCGAAGCTCAGAGAAGGCGCGTAGAGAAATTGGTGGCAGGCGGCGCCGCCACCCAAAAGCAACTCGACGACATCCTCACGGGCATTGCTCTCACCAAAGACCAAATCGCTGCGACGAGAAGTACCCTCACCAAGAGTAACGCACAGATAACGGCACAATCCTCGGGCATCGACATCCAAGTGGCACAGGTGGAGGATTTGATCAAAAGAAGCGTCATCACTTCCCCCATCTCGGGAACCGTCCTCGGCACCTACACAAAAGCAGGAGAGCTCACGGGGCAGGGTGCACCGCTCTTCAGAGTGGCAGACCTGAGCGAAATGACCCTCAGGGCTTACTTGACAGGAGAAGCACTCTCCTCGATCAAGCTCGGAGACACGGTGCCGGTACGCGTCGATAACGGAGACGGGTTCAGAGACTACGAAGGCAAAGTGACTTGGATCTCGTCGGAAAGCGAATTCACGCCCAAAACCGTCCAGACCAAAGACGAACGCACCAATTTAGTGTATGCGGTGAAGATTCGCGTCCCCAATGACGGCTATCTCCGCATCGGTATGTACGGCGAAGTCCTACGTACTTCAAAGTAAAAAAGAGATACGGACCAAAAAACTTTTTTCGGTCCGAGTGAGAACGAGACTTCACTCTGTGATATTTTTTCTCCCCGGCCTGTACCCCGATAGCTTTCCTCTCGGGTCTTCGCACCCGACACGCCCTGTAGCCCCAATCACTCCTCACTACTAACTGCTGACTCCTAACTATCACGCCATGTCCATCATTCAGGCAGAAGGTCTCTCGCTTACCTACTCATCCCCATTGGGACACAGAGTAGGGGTGGGCACCTCCCCCCAAGGGCTCTCCTTTGAAGTAAAGGAGGGAGAGATCTTCGGCATCATCGGACCGGACGGTGCGGGGAAGACGACACTTTTCAGGATCCTCTGCTCCCTACTCAAACCACATCGGGGTTCTGCTGTCGTGGCGGGCTGTGACGTGGTAAAGGACTACAAAAAGTTAAGGACCAAGATAGGCTATATGCCGGGGGTCTTTTCGCTCTACGGAGACCTGACGGTCGAAGAGAATATGGACTTCTTCGCCGCCACATACGGCACCTCGATAGCCGAAAACTACCATTTGGTCAAAGACATCTACGCACAGATAGAGCCGTTCAAGAAGCGCAAAGCCCGGAATCTCTCCGGGGGAATGAAGCAGAAACTGGCTCTCTCCTGCGCGCTCATTCACTCTCCGGAAGTCCTTTTTTTGGACGAACCCACGACCGGGATTGACCCCATCAGCCGAGTGGAGCTGTGGGAGATGCTGAAGAAACTCTCGAAGGAAGGGGTGACCGTCGTCGCCTCCACGGCGTATATGGAAGAGGCAGGGATGTGTGACCGTCTGGCCTATATGTCAGACGGACAGTTCATCGGGCTTGACAGCCCCGTGGCGTACACGAGAGGCTATCCATACCGGCTGTACCGCATCCGCGGAGGCAATCGGCTCGAGATGCTCGAAACGTTGGGACATTTTTCGGCAGCGAAGTCGGTGTTTTCTTTCGGCGAAGACTTCCACGTCAGCACTTCGCATAACGTGCCGCAGGGGGTGTTGGAGGCGTTTCTGGAAAAAAGTTTGCCCGAAGGGCGGACGCTCTTCGTCGAGGAGATCGCCCCGACTCTTGAAGATGCTTTTTTGAGACTGAATATGGAGGGCGCAAGATGAACCGGACGGAAGAAATAAAAGTCATCGAAGTGGAGGGGCTTACGAAAAGATTCGGAAGCTTCACGGCCGTCGACCACATCTCTTTCGACGTCCGGAAGGGCGAAATCTTCGGTTTCCTCGGAGCCAACGGAGCAGGGAAGACCACGGCGATGCAGATGCTTTGCGGGCTCTCTAAGCCCACGGAGGGCAGGGGACAGGTGGTCGGCAAGGACATCCTCAAGGAAAACGAAGCCATAAAGAGCGAGATCGGCTATATGAGTCAGAAGTTTTCCCTCTTCGGAGACCTTACGGTAAAGGAAAACATAAGACTCTTCGCCGGCATCTACGGGATCAAAGTCTCGGAGATCAGGCAGAAGACTTTCGACCTCCTTCACGAGCTCGATTTTTACGACTACCGTAATACGCCGGTGCAGAAGCTGCCCCTCGGGTGGAAGCAGAAATTGGCTTTCTCCATCGCCATATTCCACGACCCGAAGATTGTCTTTCTGGACGAGCCGACGGGCGGAGTGGATCCCGTCACCCGTCGGCGCTTCTGGGAGCTTATCTTCGATGCCGCCTACCGAAGAGGCATCACCGTATTCGTGACCACACACTATATGGACGAAGCCGAGTACTGCGACCGTATCTCGATCATGGTTGACGGTCAGATCCGCGCACTCGGCGCACCGTCGGGGCTGAAAGAAGACTTCGGGGTACCGACGATCGACGCCCTATTCAAGCAATTGGCGAGAGGCACAAGCAACAAATGAAACAGTTCCTAAACTTTGTCCGAAAAGAGTTCATCCACATCCTCCGCGATCCCCTCACGCTTTTGCTGCTCCTTGGGATGCCGGTGGTGGAGATGATCATATTCGGCTTCGCGCTGAATATGGAGGTGTCCGGGATCCGCACTCTGGTCATCGACGACGCCTCGGACAAGCTCTCCGAAGAAATTGTCACAGCCCTCAGAGCAAATCCCTATTTCGTCTACGAAGGCACTTCGCACGATAGGGAAGAGATGAGCCGCCTGCTCCGCGGCGACAAGATAGACCTGGCACTCATCCTCCCTCCCGACCTCGAAAGAGACGTCATCACCCGGTCCGGGAAGGCACAGATATCCGTCATCACGGATGCCACGGATGCCAATATCGGACAGATACGGACGGGCTACGTCCAAGGGTTGATAGGGGAGGTCTTGGAGGGCAGGATGCAGGCAAAAGGGGTGTCCGAAAGGGTTCCTTTCGCCATCGACGTCAATACCCGTATGATGTTTAACCCGTCCCTGAGGAGCACGTACAACTTCGTCCCCGGAGTGATGGGACTCGTCCTCATCATCATCTGCACCCTGATGACGAGCGTCAGCATCGTGAGGGAAAAAGAGCGTGGGACACTGGAAGTGCTGCTCTCCTCACCCGTACGTCCGACGACGATGGTGATTGCCAAGACGATCCCCTATCTCTTAGTCTCTTTCGTCAATCTCCTAAGCATCCTTTTCATCTCACGCTACCTCCTCGGAGTGCCGATACGCGGGTCTATATGGTTGATATTCCTCGTGACGCTCATCTACATCTTTTTGGCGCTCGCCATCGGTATGGTCATCTCCGCCAAGGCTGCCACACAGAGGGATGCGATCATCTTAAGCGGCTTCGGGATGATGATGCCCACGATGGTCTTCAGCGGGATGATCTTCCCCATCGCCAATATGCCGGTCGTACTTCAGTGGATGACGAAGATTGTCCCCGCCAATTACTACATCTCGGCCATCCGCAAACTGATGATCCAAGGTACCGGCTTCGAAGCCATCGCCTATGAGACACTCGTGCTCACGGGCATGAGCGTGCTGCTCATCACTCTGGCGATACGCTTTATCCGTCCCCGCTTGAACTAACCTTCCCCTCTGAGCCATGACTTTGCCTTTCCTTCTCGAAAAAGAGTTCAAGCAGATTTTCCGCAATCCCGTCCTCATCGGCGTGATGATTTTCTTCACGTGCCTCGTGCTTTTGGTTTTGCCTTGGGCGATCAATTTTGAACTGAAAAATGCTTCCGTCAGCGTCGTAAATCGCGACGAAAGCATCTATGCGGAGCGTTTGGTCCAAAAGATCGACCTCTCCCCCACCTTCGAAATATCGGGCTATCACCACACCTATGCCGAAGCCTTCGAAGACATAGAGCAGAGCCGGGCCTCCCTCATCATCGACATACCCGAGGGATTCGGCGAAAATCTCGAAAAAGGCATTCCCGCCGAGACGATGCTCCTCGTCAACGCCGTCGACGGCTCCCAAGCCTCTGTGGCCAAAGGCTATATGCAGGGGCTTATTGCCTCTTTCTCGGACGAATTGCTCAGGGAGCGCTCGGGACACAGCCTCAAGGAGGCGCTACCAGTGGACGTCATACCGGAGTACCGCTTCAATACGAACTTGGACTCCAAAACCGCGATGCTGCCCGCATTCCTGGCGATGCTCCTGACTATGTTTTGCGGTATCTTCAGCGCGATGTCCATCGTCCTTGAGCGCGAAAACGGCTCTTTGCAGCAAATCAACGTCACGCCGATAAAGCCCATCGTCTATATTTTTGCCAAAGTCTTGCCATTCTGGATATTGGGGCTTATCGTGGTGGGACTCGGCACCCTGCTCATCGATTGGGTCTACGGGATTCCGGTGGCGGGTTCCGTGTCGCTTCTTTTTCTCGTCTCTTTTGCGTTCATTGTGGCGATGTCGCTT
The DNA here is from genome assembly GCA_029983505.1 of Porphyromonas sp. Classification (GTDB taxonomy): domain Bacteria; phylum Bacteroidota; class Bacteroidia; order Bacteroidales; family Porphyromonadaceae; genus Porphyromonas_A. The sequence continues at coordinate 12,452 of JASBZK010000029.1, read as the reverse complement.
TTCGGGGTAATGATCAGTAACCTCTCCGAGACGCTCCAGCAGGCGATGTTTCTCATCCTCTTCGTTATCTTGATTCTATTTTTGGTCTCCGGACTCTTCACTCCGGTCGCAGCGATGCCGGCGTGGGCGCGCCTCATCGCCTGGATCAATCCCCTGACCTACTACATCCACGCCACGAGGCTCATCTTCCTTCGCGGATCGGTTTTCGCCGAAGTCTCTTCGGACTATTTAGCGTTGCTTGGCTTCTGTCTCATTTTCGGACTGCTTGCGCTTCTCTCGTACCGCAAACGGGACTAAGGGAATAATTTGGTACAGACCAAAATAAAATTTTCGGTCCGGGTCTTTTTGTCTCAAGATACAGACCGGGGAAAAGTCTTCGGTCTGTACCTCCTCCGGGGAAAGTCACTCCGGGCAAAAGATGAAAGATAGGAGCGGATGTTTGAAGAAAGCAGAAGTTCCCCGATTTTTAGATTGAAAAAGACGCGTCCTTTTGGTAACTTTGTGGGTAAACATTCTTCAGAAGACCTTTGGATAGCGGTCTTCGGTCACGACAAACAGAGTTTTTCGTGCAGGACTTTGCAGAGTACCTCAGAAGCAGGACACTGAAGCTGAGGACTTCGCTATTGAAAGACTACGGTAGCCGGGCGAAGTCCGGATGCCGAAAGGGGTTCAACCGGCGGGGGCTGTGCAAAGGTCTTTTCGAAGTAAGATTTTTCACTGCATAGTGGCGCGACGGCCGCATCCTCGCCGTCAAGAATGATGTCGGAAGTTAGAATCAAGAAAGCACTGATTTCGGTTTTTCACAAGGAGGGGCTTGAAGAGCTCCTACATCTGCTGAATGGTTTCGGAGTGGAATTTCTCAGCACCGGAGGCACTCAGGAGTACATCCGCAGCCTCGGTTACGAGTGTGAAGCGGTAGAGAACGTCACCAGCTACCCCTCCATCCTCGGAGGACGCGTCAAGACACTCCACCCGGTTATTTTCGGGGGCATCCTTGCCCGTCGCGGGAACCCCGAAGACGATAAGCAGTGCGAAATCTACGACATCGATCCCATCGACCTCGTCATAGTGGATCTGTATCCTTTCGAAGAGACACTGGCGTCCGGAGCTTCGGATGAGGAGATCATCGAGAAGATAGACATCGGCGGCATTTCGCTCATAAGAGGCGCCGCAAAGAACTTCAACGACGTGGTCATCGTACCCTCCGTGGCAGAGTACAAGACGCTCAGCGAAATTTTGGAAAAGCACGGCGACGCGGTTACCACCTTGGAAGAGAGACGGGCTTTCGCAAGAGAGGCTTTCAGAGTCAGCTCGCACTACGACACAGCCATTTTCGGGTACTTTAACGGGGCAAAAGAGACGCCGGGAAAGAGTCTTTTCGGTCTCACGAACGGCAAAGAGCTGCGCTATGGCGAAAACCCCCACCAAAAAGGGACTTTCTACGGAGACGCTTTCGAGACCCGCTTCGAGTACCTCCACGGCAAAGCCATCAGCTACAACAATATGCTCGACGTGGATGCGGCTACACACCTTGTCGAGGAGTTCCGCTACCCCACGGCAGCCATCTTTAAGCACAACACCCCCTGCGGTGTGGCTTCAAGACACCACATCAAAGACGCTTATCTCGCCGCCCTTGCGAGCGACCCTGTGAGCGCATACGGCGGCATCGTCGTGCTGAACCGCCTCGTGGACAGAGAGACGGCCGAAGAGCTGCACAAACTTTTCATCGAAGTACTCATCGCTCCCGACTTCAGCGAAGATGCCCTCGAGATCCTGACCCAAAAGAAAAACCGGATCATACTCCGCGACCACGTGGGCAAAGACACATCCACCCTTTCCTACCGATCCGTGCTCGACGGAATGCTTGAGCAGGAGCGCGACACCCGCATTGAGACCAAAGAAGACCTCAAGTGCGTCACCAAAGCCACGCCCTCCGATGAGGCGGTCGAAGATCTCCTCTTCGGAATGAAAGTGGTCAAATACTGCAAGAGCAACGCCATTGTCTTAGCCAAAGGCGCGCAAGTACTGGGCGCCGGATACGGACAGACTTCGAGAGTCGATGCGCTCAAACAGGCAATCGAAAAAGCCGGCACTCTCGGCTTCGACCTCCACGGCGCCACACTCTCGTCGGACGCTTTCTTCCCCTTCCGCGACTGCGTCGACCTGGCTGCCGAAGCCGGCATCACGGACATCATACAGCCCGGAGGATCGGTGCGCGACGAAGAGAGCATCCGTGCTTGCGACGAAAAAGGCATCTCCATGGTGATGACCGGCATCCGTCACTTCAGACACTGACAGTAGGAAGGAGAGAGAGAAATCAATCACAGAGACAAAAGAACGCATTCCTTACCCATCATAGAAAGTCATCCAATGGGATTATTTTCATTCACTAAGAAACTCGCCATAGACTTGGGCACAGCCAATACGGTCATTATCCAAGACGGCAAGATCATCATCGACCAACCCAGCTACGTCACGATGAACCGTAAGACGGAGAAGGTAGAATGGGTCGGCTCGGAAGCCTACAGGCGTTTCGAGAAAGAAAACAACGACCTCGAGACCATCCGCCCGCTCCGTGACGGAGTAGTGGCAGACCTTACGGCCACCGAATATATGATACGGGGTATGATCAAGATGGCGGACAAAAAGAGCTCCATCTTTCCCTCGTCCCTCAAAGTCGTCGTCTGCGTACCCTCGGGGAGTACAGACGTAGAGATTCGTGCCGTGCGCGACGCGTGCGAAAAAGCGGGCGCAAACGAAGTCCATCTCATTTTCGAGCCGATGGCGGCTGCCATCGGCATCGGTCTCGACGTCATGGAGCCTGCGGGCAATATGATTGTCGACATTGGTGGCGGCACGACGGAGATCGCAGTCATCTCGCTCGGCGGCATCGTGAATAACAAGTCCATCAAAGTGGCCGGCGACGAGCTCACGAGCGACATCGTCGAGTATATGAAATCGAAGCACAGCATCCGCATAGGCGAGCGCACCGCAGAGGAGATTAAGAAACGCGTCGGCTCCGCGCTCGACACGCTTGACGACGAGCCTGAGGACTTCGTCATCATCGGGCAGGACTTGGCCAGCATTTTGCCTAAGAGTGTGTCCGTAAACTACCGCGAGATCTCCAAGTGCCTCGACAAGTCCATCCAAAAGATAGAGACGGCTGTAGGCAACGCGATCGACAACACCGAGCCGGAGCTCTACGCCGACATCTACAATAACGGCGTGTACCTCACAGGCGGCGGCGCGCTCCTCAAAGGGCTCGGAAAGCGGCTCAGCGACAAGTTCCAGATTCCTTTCATCGTAGCGGAGGATTCGCTCCACGCGGTGGCGAAAGGGACGTACGAAGCGCTGAAGAACTCGGACAAGTACAATTTGCTTTTCAAGTAAAGGGGCTCCCGCTGCCGTGTCACTAATCCTCCCGCTTTCAAGAATAGGGCGGGGATGAGCTGTCTCCCTTATGGATCGGTTTCTCGAGTTTCTCAGAGCCAATAGCCACACCTTCCTATTCCTCATCTTTGAGGTTATCGCTTGGGCGTTGCTTTTCGGCTCGAGCGATTACCGTAAGAGTGCCTTATGGGGGACGGCAAACAATGTGACGGGCAAAATCACGGAGATTTCGCACAGCATCAATTCCTACACCGGTCTTCGCGAAGCCAATGTCGAACTGATGCGCCAAAATGCGATGCTCGAAGTCCGCGCCCTGCGTCTGAGAGCGATGCTGAACCGCCTCACACTGGACACCCTGTCGTGGAAGAGACTCGCCGGTGACTCGGTGGAGCGACCTTTTCCCTACGGCTACGTGGCCGCCGAAGTCGTGGGCAACACCAAGACACCCAAAAGCAACTACCTCACCCTGAATGCCGGCACGGCTGAAGGGGTACTGCCCGATATGGGGGTCGTGGGACCTCATGGTATCGTGGGCGTCGTCGAGGCTGTGGGGACTTCGTACGCCAAGGTGCTTCCGCTCGTCAACTCGAAGTTTGAAGTATCGGCCAAAATCTCCGGCAGCGACTACGTCGGCACGATGGTTTGGGACGGAAGAGACCTCACCCACTCCCAGATTACGAACCTTCCCAAGCATATGAAGTACGAAGTGGGGGACTCCGTTTTTACGAGCGGTTTCTCGAATATCTTCCCGGAGCACATTTTCATCGGGCTGGTAGAAGGAGAGGGGAAGTCGGAAAACGACAATTTCTTTTCCCTCCGGGTGAAGCTCGCCACGAACTTCAATACGGTCAAGTACGTCTACGTGCTTGTCGATTACGACCGACAGGATCGAAGCCTCGTGGAGCAGTACGACGTCACGAAGGGCGAGAGCAACATCTTTGGCAGGGACAGTCTCAGACTTTTGGAAGAAAAGAAGCGTAAGGAGAGAGAGGAACGCCTCCAGCTCGAATCCGCTTCGGAAAGAGACACGCTGCAAGGGCTGCGTCCTTGACGAAAAGACGAAACCAAGGGGGTACAGACCAAGAAGGGAAAAAGGTACAGACCAAAACGGAAACGAGATACGGGCATAAAAAAGTAAAAGACACAGGTCTAAACCGGCTGCGCATTTTAGACCCATTAGAGACGACCAAGAGGAAGAGTGAATAAGTATTACTTGACCCTGATTATCGGCACCATCGTGCTTATCTTCATACAGGTGTTTGTACTCAATCACCTGTGGGTCTTCGACTACTTTATGCCCATTCTCTATCTCTACCCCCTTCTGAAGATGCCCCTGCAGTCGGAGACGTGGCTGTTGCTGATTTATGCCGCCGTCACAGGGCTCGTGATGGATCTCCTGATGAATACCCCGGGGCTCAATATGGCTGCGATCGTCTTGGCAGCCTACGTCCGGAAACCTTTGCTTCTGGCCTTTGTCAGTGACGACGTCCTGGAAGAAGAGGACGGACCCATCGTCCCCGGAGCAAGGACTATGAAGATTCTCCCCTACCTCCTTTACCTCCTTATCTTGACCGTTATTCACATCGGCACGCTTTTGAGTCTGGAGGGATTCTCTCTCGATCTCTTTGCATTCCTCGTGCCGTTCATATTAGGCGGTACGGCGATTACCGTGGTCATCTACTTACTTTTTGATCTCTTCAGCCGCAAAAGATAGCCCGATGAGACTGAGCAACCGGTTTAGTCCGCGCAGGTACGTCTTGGGAGGTGCGATGATTCTCGTAGTGCTCATCTATCTGGCGCGACTCTTTTATGTACAGGTGATCAGCGACGACTACAAGAGCGCCGCGGCCGACATCGCGTTTCTCAGGAAGACGCTCTACCCCTCTCGCGGTCTCATCTATGACGAAAAAGGTCGTCTCGTCGTCTACAACAGGAGCACTGCCGACATCCAAGTCATTATGAGGGAGGTCAAAAATCTGGATACGCTCGCTTTTTGCTCCCTCTTAGGCATCTCCTCCGACGAACTGAGACAGCGACTCGAAGCGGTAAAAGACAAGAAGAAAAACCGCGGATACTCTCCATACACGCCCCAACTTCTCTTTACGCAGCTCACCCCGGAACAAGCGGGTCTCCTTGAGGAGAAGCTCTATAAGTTCCCCGGTTTTTACATCCGCCGAAATACCGCCCGAGACTACCTCCACTCGGCAGCTGCGCTAATCCTCGGGAATGTCGGAGAGGTAAACCGCGCCCAAATAGATGCCGACCCCTACTATGTACCCTCCGACTACGCCGGCACGACCGGTATCGAGAAAAGCTACGAGCGGTTTCTCAGAGGACAAAAAGGGACAAGCGTCCTCCTTAGGGACGCCCACGGGAGAATCCAAGGGAAGTACGAGCAGGGCAAACTCGACGAAGAGCTCACCAGCGGTCACGACCTGACCCTCTCCATCGACATCGCCCTTCAAGAATACGGAGAGAAATTGATGAGGGGCAAGCGGGGCGCCATCGTAATGATAGAGCCTGAGACGGGTGAGATCCGTGCGATGATCACGGCTCCTGCTTACGACCCGAAGCTCCTCGTAGGCAAAGATCGCGGGGATAACTACAAGATGCTCGCCTCCGACCCTGCAAAGCCACTCTTCAATCGGGCCACGATGGGGGTCTATCCCCCGGGGTCGACCTTTAAGCCGGTGCAGTCGCTCGTTTTTCTGCAAGAGGGCGCCATCACGCCGTCGACGGCATACACCTGCCACCACGGTTATCCGCTTCTTCGCGGGAAACCGGCCTGCCACGGTCACCCCTCCCCATTGGATCTGACACACGCGCTGGCGACCTCCTGCAATGCTTACTTCTGCTGGGGACTTCACGAACTTCTGGACAATAGAGCCCGCTACCCGGATGTCCAGACGGCGTTTGAGCACTGGAAGGATCACGTCGTGGATATGGGTTTCGGCTACCGCACGGGGGTGGACTTGCCCTCCGAGAACCGTGGTTATATCCCCAACTCTAAGGTCTACGACAAAGTGTACCACGGGCGGTGGAACTCCTCCACCATCATCTCCATCTCCATCGGTCAGGGTGAAGTCCTCGCCACGCCGTTGCAGATCGCGAACTTTGGGGCACTCCTCGCCAATCGCGGCCACTACTACACGCCTCACCTAGTCAAGTCCATCTCCGGGCTTCCGAGTGACTCGCTCTACGTCGAAAGGCATGAGAGCGGCATCTCGCGAGGGTACTTCGATCCCGTGGTGACGGGTATGCGTATGGCAGTGACGGGAGGGACGTGTCGTAAAGCCAACCTCCCCGACTTCGAAGTGTGCGGCAAGACCGGCACCGCCGAAAATCCCCACGGGAAAGACCACTCTCTTTTCCTGGGATTTGCACCAAAGGACAACCCGAAGATTGCCATCGCCCTTGTCGTGGAAAATGCGGGCTTTGGAGCGGCCTACGCGGTACCGATAGGTCGGCTGATGCTGGACTTTTACCTGCACGACGGCAAGATTTCGGACTCGTCCAAACACTACGAGACAGAGATGATGAATGCCGTGATACGCGAATAGTCGGCATTAAAGAGGTACAGACCGAAACTTTGCGCTCGGTCTGTACCGCAAGAAAATTTCGGTCAGACCGAGACTTCACGCTCGGTCTGTATGAAAAAATAAGCGGACAAAAGGATAAAGAAAAAGAAGCCGCGACAGTACACCAAGACTTTGGCGATGCGGCACAATAAAACAGAAACGGTATGAGCCGATACGGGACGAAAGGGAGAGAAGAAGCGAAGGCGGGGTTTTTCAAAAACCTCGACTACCCGACCGTATTCCTCTACCTCCTCTTGGTGGCTTTCGGGTGGGTTACGATCTACGCGGCGAGCTACGACGTCCAGCTCGAAGGTCAGTTTTCGCTTGAGGGACGCATCTCCTCTCAGATTATGTGGATGATTGTCTCCGGAGTGGCGGCCATCGCGGCGCTTACGATAGACGCCTCTTTCTACAAGACGATCACGCCGTTCTTTTACGTCGGGATGATACTCCTGCTCCTCCTGACCATCTTCATAGCCCCCGACATCAAGGGGTCGCACTCTTGGCTCGTCATCACGGACAGCATCAGGCTGCAGCCCGCGGAGTTTGGGAAGCTCGCCACAGCGCTGATGCTCTCGCTATGGCTCGACAGATATACTTTCGATATGAAAAAAGCCTCGGACCTCGTGGTGGCCTTTCTTATCTTTCTCCTGCCGATGTCCATCATCATCCTCCAAAACGAGACGGGCTCGGCGCTGGTCTTTGTGACGTTCGTACTGGTTCTTTACAGGGAGGGGCTCACGGGTGCGGTACCGCTTACGGTACTGTATGCGGCAGCACTTTTCGTCCTCACACTCTCACTCTCGGGGAAAGTCTGGGGCATCACACACGCCGAGCACCTCATACTGCCGCTTTTCATCATCTTCGGCATCCTCCTCTTTTCCCTTCTGCACTACAGGGTGCGTCACCTTGGGCTCTTTGCTTTCGGGGCAGTGGCTCTTTCTTTTGGCGTGGCAGGGATCGCGTCGTTTTTTATGCCGGTGGACTTCGCCATCTCCGCCTATGTCTCTTTGGCGCTTGTTTTGGGTTATCTTGTCTATCGGTTCTTCGTAGGTTGGGATAGGACAGAGAGCCTCCTTCTTTTGGCACTTGGCGGTATCTCGCTCTTGCTTCAGTCGGGGGTGATTTTCTTTTTCCAAAACATCCTCCAGCCCCACCAGCAGAACCGCATCCTCGTCTCCCTGGGACTCAAAAGCGACCCGAGCGGCGCAGGCTACAACGTCCAACAGAGTCTCATCGCAATCGGGTCGGGCGGTTTCTTCGGCAAGGGCTTCCTCAAAGGGACGCAGACTAAACTCTCCTTTGTACCGGAGCAGGACACAGACTTCATTTTCTGTACTGTGGGGGAAGAGCAGGGGTTCGTCGGTTCCGTGCTTTTGCTCGGGCTCTACCTCGTGCTTCTCCTCAGGCTCATTAAGCTCGCGGAGCGTCAGACGACACGCTTCTCACGGGTTTACGGATACTGCGTGGCCGCTATCCTTTTCTTTCACCTGACGATCAATATCGGCATGGTGATCGGCTTCGTCCCGGTCATCGGTATACCGCTCCCCTACTTCAGCTACGGAGGTTCTTCGCTCCTCAGCTTCACGCTTCTTCTTTTTATCTTCCTCCGGCTCGATGCCGCAAGACGTCCCGAAAGCTGATTATGAGACCACTCCGTAAAGTCGTCCCCATAGACGCACCTGAGACGAAGATTCCGCACGACAGTCGGATTTCTCTCTGGGGTTCCTGCTTCGCAGACCACCTGCGTGCCTACCTCGAGAGTGAATTATACCCCGTCTCGTCGGCCCCGTTCGGCATTATGTATAATCCCCTGTCTATGGCAGAGGGACTGCGGAGGGTGCTCGAAGCCGAGATGCCGTCCGCGTCAGAGACGGAGCTTATAGACGGGCTGTGGACCTCTCCGATGCACCACGGAAGTTTCTCGGGTACGGACAAGGACGAGGTTCTGAAGGTAATGACGGAAGAGCTCGAAGAAGCGGTGCGGACGCTGCCCGAGACGAGGCTTTTCGTCTTTACGTTCGGCACCGCCTACGTCTATGAGGAAAAGGCTTCGGGACGGATTGTGAATAATTGCCACAAACGCCCTGCTACGGACTTCTCCCGACGGAGAGCCGGCGTCGCCGAGGTCACGGAGGGTTGGACGCCGCTCATAGCGTCTCTTTTGGATAAAGCCCCATCGTCCGAAGTCCTTTTCACCGTCAGCCCAATCCCGCATTACCGTGACGGCGCTCACGAAAACAGGGTCAGCAAGTCGGTGCTCCACTTGGCGCTCGAAGAAATCTTGGAGCACTCGGACAGGAGCCGGGTACGGTATTTTCCTGCTTACGAACTGATGCAGGACGAGCTCCGGGATTACCGGTTTTACGCCGACGACTTTGCCCACCCCACGTCTCTTGCCGTGGAGTACATTATGGAGCGCTTCAGAAAGGCGTACCTTGCTCCGTGGACGCTCGCGGACGAGTGGCACAGAGTGCGGGGTCTCCTCGGTCATCGTCCGATCACAACCGCCCCCGTGCGTCTGAAGCGCCACTACGAGGACCTTCTACGGCGGCTTACGGAGCTGAGGGAGAAGTTTGCCCACCCCGCTCTTGATGCCGCCATCAATGATATCCTAAATCATGACTACTTACACACTCTCTGAAATAGCCGACATCCTCGGATCCGACATCCGCGACGACCGCCCCATCCGGGTCCTTCTCACCGACAGCCGCGCCCTCACCCCCAACCCCGAAGAGGTACTCTTCTTCGCCCTCCGCACCGAGAAGGGCGACGGACACAAGTATATCCCCGAGCTTTACGAGAGAGGAGTAAGGGCATTTGTGGTGTCCGAAAGGGCTGATTTATTTGGTACGTACCGAGACGCTTTTTTCATACAGACCGAGGATTCACTCTCAGCCCTCCAAAAAATTGCTCTGGTACAGAGAGAAAGATTTTCCTTCCCCGTGGTGGGTCTTACAGGCAGTGCGGGGAAGACGACCGTGAAGGAACTGCTCTATCAGATTCTCTCCAAAGGCACCTCTCTCCACGTCTCCCGATCTCCACAGAGCTACAACTCTGCTTTAGGGGTACCGCTGTCCCTGTGGCAGGTCGGCGCCGAGTCGGACCTCGCCCTCATCGAAGCCGGCATCTCGGAGCAGGGAGAGATGGACACGCTGAGGGACCTCATTCGTCCCGAGATCGGACTCTTCACGGGGATAGGCGACGCCCACGGCGAGAACTTCCCCTCCCGCACCGCCAAGGCGGAGGAGAAGCTCAAGCTCTTCCGCGACGCGGAGCTTCTATGCATCGGCACCGACGACCCCGACGTCCGGGCCGCACTCGGGAAGCAGGCGGATATGCTCTCCGGTGTCGCTGTAAAGAACTGGAGCGCCTCAGACCCGGAGGCGGATCTCTTTGTGGAGAAGATGGAAGAATTTCCCGGTGACACGCTCATCCGTTACCGCCTCCGAGGCGAGACCGTAAGCCGGAGCGTGACGGTTCCGTTTCACGAAAAAGGGCTCCTCGAAGACATTATTCTTTCGCTCCTCTTCCTCCATCACTTCGTCCCCTCCCTTTTTGAAAAAAGCGAAGAAGAGACCCGTAAGCTCTTCGGGGCCCTGCACGCCCCCGCGATGCGGATGGAAGTGATCGACGGCGAAAACGACACCCTGCTCGTCCTCCCTTGGGGAAGTAACGCGCCCCTGGAGCCGGAGTCGCTCAAAAACGCGCTCGGCTTCATCCGCAAAAGGAGCCTCGGTCATCTCCTCAAGCACCGCAAGCCCACCGCTGTCATCCTCATAGACGAATTGCCTGTCGTGTCCGACGACGACCGGGCAATGCGGGCGGGACGATACTCCGCCATCGCCGCCCTCGTCGCGGCGCAACGCGGCGACGACCCTGTCTCGGAGCATAAGATTATAGGCATCGGCAGCGGGGTATTGCCCTTCAGGGATATTCTTGCGGGAAGCGGTGAGCTGCACCTCTTCGAGACCGTCTCGGACTTCCTTTCGTGGGACGAAACCGGTCGGCACGATGAGACGAATGCCCTCTCCACGGAGGCTTCCCTTGTCCTCTCAGGACACCTGGTACTCCTTTTGCCCCCATTCTCCGCCTCTTCCTCGTCCCTCCGATCCGGGCACGAGGTACCGCCCTTGCATCACTTGATACTTGAGGCGTTTCAGAAAAAGAACCACCAGACCATCCTCCGCGTCAATCTCACCGCCTTACGCTCCAACCTTGATGTCCTCCGTACCCTTTTGCCGGACAGAAAGAAGACCAAAGTATGCGCCATGATAAAGGCCTTTGGCTATGGGGCAGGGAGCTACGAGATCGCCAAAGAACTGGAGGACGACGGGGTCGAGTACCTCGCCGTAGCCGTCGTGGACGAGGGGAAAGAACTGAGAGAAAAAGGAATCCGCACGCCCATCATCGTGATGAATCCCGAGCCGTCCTCTTTCGTCCAGCTCATCCGCTACCGCCTCGAGCCCAATATCTATTCGGACACTCTGCTGAGGTCTTTCGGAAGCACGGTGGCGGCACTCGGGATGAAGGCGTACCCTATTCACCTCAGTTTCGACACCGGTATGCACCGCCTCGGTTTTGAGAAAAAAGACACCCCGCGGTTACGCCAATATCTCTCGGACAACGGGCAGGGAAATGCACCCCTCAGAGTCATCTCCATCTTCACCCACCTCTCCAAAGCCGATATGCCGACGGAAGATGCCTACACGCTCGCCCAGCTCGAAACGATCACCCGCATCAGTGAGCAGATGAAAGGCGGCTTGCCCTACTCTTTCCTCACCCACGTGCTCAACACGGCAGGACTGATGCGGTTCCCTCAGTACGCTATGGATATGGTGCGGATGGGCATCGGTCTGTACGGACTCTCACCATTGGACGAAGAGACGCAAAGCAGACTGAAGTCTCCGCTCAAGCCCGTGGCCTCCCTCGAGACTGTCATCCTCCAGACCCGCCACTTGCCCGCGGGTGCTACCGTTGGGTACGGCAATTCGGGTCTTCTCACCCGTCCCTCCCGCATCGGTGTCATCCCCATCGGCTATGCCGACGGATTACCCCGCTCCCTGGGGCGTGGCAAAGTCTCTTTTATCGCAGAAGGGGGCATAGCCGTACCCACAGTGGGCAACATCTGTATGGATGCGACTATGATTGACCTCACAGACGCCCCTCTGGCAGTCGAAGGCTCGAAAGTCGTCCTCTTCGGAGATGCCCCGGATGCAGCCATAGAGCGCCTCGCCAAAGCCGACAATCCCCCCACGGGAACCATCCACTACGAAGTCCTCGCCCGCCTCTCCAAGCGCATCACCCGCAGCTACTATCACGAGTGATTTTTTCGGACGTACCGAGAGGAAGCGGAGACACGGGCCAAAAAGAAGACGCGGGTACGGTCAAAATTATTGCTGTCCGGTAAAAGTGGGAAAGAGGGGAAGTAAGACCTATAGGTCAAAAGTGTTGGTTCGACCGGTCGAGATGTCAGTAGTGGAG
>JASBZK010000028.1 GCA_029983505.1 Porphyromonas sp. | reverse complement strand
ATTTTTCCGGAAGGAAGTACAAAGGCAATCGCAGCAAAACTGCGGTTGCTTTTTTCTGCCCAAAAGATTTGGAGGATTCAAATAAAACTCGTAACTTGTCAGTGTTACAAAGTCGTGACACTTTTCAAACCCGGACAGCCGTCCCGGGAGTCCTTACATAAACCCAAAACTAAATTTTAGAGAGATAAAGTTATGAGCAAGACCATCACTTTCAACGAACTTCGCAAGGTTAAAGACAGTCTCCCCGACGGAGCCATGACCAGAATTGCGGATGAGCTGGGGCTCCGTGTGGAGACCGTACGCAACTACTTTGGGGGCGAAAATTACAAGGACGGCAGACCTGTGGGTTTCCACCTTGAGCCCGGTCCCGACGGCGGTATCGTGGTTCTTGACGACCTGCTGATCTGGGACAAAGCCCAAGAGATTTTGAGCGAAAATAAGCAAGCGGAATAAGCACTCTTTTATAGTGGGGCTTCTATCGTATCTCACGATACGTCGTTCTTTTGCGAAGTCGGAAGCCTTTACTTTTGAGTGTGTTAGTGTTGTGAATGCATCGGGGTTCCACTCACATGGAACCCCGATGTCTTTTTGATTGCGCTTAGGGACAAATAGGCGTCAAACCTCCAGGGCACCTATGAGCGACGAGACGTCTTCGATTTTATTCTCGTCCAGATAGCGGTCTATGCCTTCGATGATTTTCAGCGGGGCAAGGGGGTCGACGAAATTGTAAGTCCCGACTTGGACAAGGCTCGCACCGCAGAGCATAAACTCTATGGCATCCTCGGCATTTCTGATCCCGCCAAGCCCGACGATAGGGATGTGTACCGCGTTAAAGACCTGCCAGACCATTCTCAAGGCTATGGGCTTGATGCAGGGACCGGAGAGCCCGCCCGTGACGGTCGAGAGAACCGGTTTCCGCGTCTTTGCATTTACAGCCATGGCAAGGAACGTATTCACAAGAGAGACAGCGTCTGCGCCGGCGTCTTCCACGGCTTTGGCTACGAGGGTGATGTCGGTGACGTTGGGCGTGAGTTTGACGATAATCGGTTTGTGGTACACCTTCCGGACCTCCCGCACCACTTCGGAGGCCATAGCGGGATTCACGCCGAAGAGCATTCCGCCGTGCTTGACATTGGGGCAGGAGATATTGACTTCTATGGCGGGAATATGCTCGAGCTCATCGGCCATCTCGGCGACTTTGACGTAGTCCGAGACCTCGTTGCCATTCACATTCATAATGAGATGTGTCCCGATCTGCCGCCACTTCGGGTATATCTCTTCTATGAAGTGATGTACGCCTTTGTTTTGCAAGCCGACTGCGTTAATCATACCACCGAAGGTCTCTGCCATACGCTGCGGGGCGTTGCCTTCCCTCGGCTCGTAGGTGGTGCCTTTGGCAAAAATGCCCCCTAATCTCGAGACATCATAGATGCGGTTCATCAGGAGACCGTCCCCAAAGGTGCCGCTTGCGACAGTTACGGGATTCTTGAAATCGATACCTGCAAAGTTTACGGAAAGATTGCTCATAGCTCTTAGTTATTCCCACAGAAGTTCGTTTACGTCGAAGACGGGTCCGTCGTTGCAAACCGTCTTGTGTCCTTTCGCCGTCGGCTCCACACAGCAGAGACAGACGCCCATACCGCAGCCCATCACGTTCTCCAAGGATGCGAAGCAGGGGATATTCCGAGACTTTGCCCACCGGGCTACGGACTTCATCATCGGCGTAGGTCCGCAGGTGTAGATCTCGGAGAAGGGTTCTGCCGCCAATATCGGATGATCCGTCACGAAGCCTTTCTCACCCATAGAGGCGTCTTCCGTAGTGACCAAAAGCTCACCCACGGCCTTAAAGTCCTCCAAGTCCGGAAAGAAGGAGGCGCTCCTCGCGCCTAAGAGGAAAGTGGGCTTTCTGTCCGTCTCTTTGAAGATTCTGGCTCCGAGTGCGAGAAGGGGCGCCACCCCTACTCCGCCGCCCACGAGAAGCGGCCGGTCTTCCTCCATCTCCGGGAAAGAGTTGCCGAGCGGCATCAATACCTGCCAGACATCTCCCACTTGAGCTTGAGAGAGTTGATGCGTACCCCGTCCCGCGTCTTGTATCAGAAAAGAGACCGTATCGATACCGATGTACCTGTAGATGGAGATAGGGCGTCTGAGGAAGACCTCGTCGGTTCCTTTGACCAACACTTGGGCAAACTGTCCCGGCCTAAACGGGGGCAAAGTCTCCTCCGCGTGCAGCTGTACCTCGAAGAGCAGGTCGCTGAAATGCCGCACCATACTCACCGTAAGCGAGAGATCCCGTATGGGGTATAAATCTAAAGCCATACCGCTTAAAATAGTTTATATATATTGTGTCTATGCGACTGCAAAGATACTCACTTCTTCCGTAGAAATAGCAGGCAGACGATGGCGATGCTTTGGGCAACGACGGAGACCGTAACCATTGCGGGGAGCGAATATCCGTACAGGACGCCCATCAGCCAGCTTCCCAAGAACCAGAAAAGTCCGAACGAGGTCTCAAAAAGACCGTACCCCGATGACCGGTTCTCTTTGGGTACGAGGGCGGCCACGGCGGCTTTCAGTACCGACTCCTGAGCCCCCATACCGATGCCCCAAAGCGTCACGCCGATCATAATGCCCGTCACGGACTCGGAGAGAAAAGCGAACGGGGCGAAAGCGACGGAGAAGAGAGACGAAAAGAGAAGCACGGAAAAGCCTTTTTTGTCAAAGAGCCAACCAAAGGCAAGTGCCGCAAACGCGTCTACCAGCATCGCCCACGCGTACAGGAGCGGCAAAGCGGCTGCGGGCAGAACCCCCAAGCGGGCAACGTGCATCGTAAGAATAGGGAAATCAATGAATCCGAAGGCAAGGAAACTGATGGCGACAAGGAAGAGGATAAACGGGCGCTTCAAAATCAGTCGTGAGCCGCGGACTGAATCGGACTCGAACTGCTCGGGATTCGGAAACTTGACTTTTGCCCTATAAAGGAAATAGAGGGTCAGAAGTGCCGGTATCAAGAGGGCCAGAAATCCCAGTCTGTAGGCATCAAAAAGCGCTTGGCTCCCGGGCTTAAAGTAGATGACGAGAAAGAGAAGCACGGGACCCGAGAAAGCGCCTATTTGATCCATAAATTCTTGCAGAGCAAACGCTTTACCCGTCCCCACTTGCGAGGAGGAAAAAGAGACGATCGTCGCTTTGGACGGCTGCCGGATCGCTTTCCCCACCCTTTCGGAGACGATGAGGAGCGAAGCCCAGAGCCAGCCATTAGGCACCGTCAGCGCCAAAAGTGGAATCGCGAGCATATTCACGGCGTACCCGATGAACGTCATCTGCCAGTAATTGCGTCGCTTATCGGCAAGGTACCCCGTGACGAGGCGAAGCGCGTAACCGATAAATTCCCCCAGGCCGGAAACGAAGCCGATCACGGCTGCGGAGGCGCCGGCAAGAGAGAGAAAATCGCCATAAATGCTCTTGGCGCCTTCGTGCGTCATATCCGAGAAGAGACTGACGATGCCCATCATTAGGACAAGGGAGAGTGCCGCTTTTCGGAGGTCGGTCGTCTCTACGTTATTTGCTTTCATCTTCCGAGTGATTATTTAGTGCTTGATGTGCCGCTTCACTTCGCCCGGGTTTCGGACTGAATAGGGGTTCATTTCGAGAAACAGTTTTGCCACGGCTTGGTTCAGCAAGCAAAGTACGCTCTTTTCCCGAACTTTTTCACCCCCCACTTCGCTCTGAAGCAGACCTACTACCGTGGATAAATTGGGTACGTACCAAGCGCGCCTCGAGATACAGAGCGATTTTCCAAAAAGGTACAGACCCACGATTCCTTCTATGTCCGTACCTCCCCCGCAGCTTCCTCTTACTTATTCGGAGCTACGCTCCAATGCAAAAGTGATGATCTCATCCAAGCAGTTGGGTGAAGCACATCGGAGCTGAATTTGCGCCGAAGTCCGGGGGCAAAAGCCTAAAAATAGGCAGAAAAGTACTATCTTTGAGACACGCACGCGAGAGCGGACGACCCGAATGCGCGTGTTTTTTCACGCAATCCCAGTTAAAATAGAACGATGTTTCACTCACGGACGCTCATCTTGGGCTTATTTACGGTTCTGTCATTCAGTTTTTCCCGAGTCGATTCTGCTTCGCAATCGAAGTCTTTCGAGCTGCAAGACCTCATAGTCTACAAGTATTGGCCCAAAAGCGCAGGAGCGGGTTTCAGGTCTCTGCCCGACGGCAAGCATTACACCATACTGAGTCCGGATCGAACCAAAATCCTTAAGTGTGACTACGCAACCGGAGAAGTAACGGACACCCTCTTCGACACCGCCACAGCCCGTGAAGCGGATTTCAAGACTTTCGAGGACTACCTCATAAGCGACAACGGTCTCCAGATCGTTATTCTGAGAGAAACAGAGCCTATTTATCGAAGAAGCAAGGCTTTCACCGCTTACCACTACGACGTAAGGCGGAACTTGGTTTCCCCTCTGAATAAGACACCGGGCAAGGTGCGCATCCCCACTTTCTCCCCCAACGGACGAATGGTGGCTTACGTGCTGAATAACGACGTTTATATCAAAAAGATAGACTACGACACCGAGGTGCGCGTCACCACCGACGGCAAAGTCAACGAAGTGATGAACGGCGTGACCGACTGGGTCTACGAAGAGGAGCTTTACCTCACGAATACGCTCATATGGAGCGAAGACAGCAAATACCTCACTTTTATGAAAACCGATGAAAGTAAGGTCCGGATGTTCGGGATGACGATTTACGGCGAAGGCAACTATCCGTCGGTATACGACTACAAGTACCCGAAGGCGGGAGAAGACAACTCCGTCACCTCCATCGTCCACTACAACGTGGACAACCGCAGCAGTGTCTCGCTCCTGGAGGACGTACTGAAGAAAGAGGAACTCTATCTCCCCAAAATGGAATACCACGGCGGAACCCTCTACGTATGCACGCTTAACCGCAATCAAAACCACCTCCGTGTGTACCAAGTTAACCCCGACTCTCACGTCTCCAAGCTCTGGATGCAGCACAAGGACGACAAGTACATCGACACGAATAGCTGGGTTTTGGGCATCAAGATTACGGACAAGGGCACTTATTACGTCAGTGACGAGAGTGGTCGACCGCAGATCTACCTTTACGGCAAAGGCGGGGCAAGGGAGCACCAACTCACAAGCGGCGACTACGACGTGACCGAAGTCTACGGCGTGTCGGGCGATGGAGAGGTCTTTTACCAAGTGGCGGCACCAACCCCTATGGACAGACAGCTCAGAGCCACGAACCTCAAAGGGGAAACCAGAATCCTTTCTCCAAACGGAGGCACCGCCGATGCCGTTTTCAGCTCGAATATGGTCTATTACCTTGAGGCCTATTCCTCCCTTAGCGACGTGCCGCGGTATTCCGTCCACAACTCCAAAGACGGCAAAGAAGTGGCTCTCCTCGAAGACAATAGAGAATTGAAGTCCGTCTTGGACGTCAAAGCGCTTGCCAAACGGGAGTTTGTCGTAATTGAGACTGAGAGCGGTCAGAAGCTCAACGCACTCATCACTTACCCCGTCTCCTTCGACGAGACCAAGAAATACCCTGTCGTGATGACCCAGTACAGCGGTCCGGGCTCCCAAACAGCCCTCAATGCCTTCCGGATCGACTGGGAGCAAGTCTTGGCTCAGGACGGGTTCATCGTCGTCTCCGTGGACGGTCGGGGGACAGGCGGCAGAGGACGCGAGTTCTTGAAATGCACCTACATGAATCTCGGTCTCCTTGAGAGCACCGACCAAATCGAAGCCGCACAGGCACTGAAAAAACTTCCCTACGTGGACGGTGACCGCATAGGCATCTGGGGCTGGAGCTTCGGGGGCTATACTTCTCTGATGTGTATGGCTCGCGGCAAAGGCACATTCAGAGCCGGCATCGCAGTCGCACCGCCCACCGATTGGAGACTGTACGACTCGATTTACACCGAGCGGTATATGCGCACTCCGGGCGAAAATAAGAGCGGCTATGACGCCTCCTCCGTAATGAACCATATCTCCGGCCTCGAAGGTGAACTTCTCATCGTACACGGCACCGCGGACGACAATGTCCACTTCCAAAACACGATGAAACTGGTTCCCGCCCTCATCAATTACGGTAAGCACTACTCGATGCTCGTGTACCCGGACCAGGCACACGGTATCAGTTACGGTAAGGCCAGAGCCCATGTGTACGCCCAGTTTGTACGGTTCTTTAAGCAAAATCTCCAAGACTGATTTCATCTCAGATGTCAAGTACTCACTTCGACGCCCTCCGAAAGCCCGATTGGCTCAAGATAGACTTCTCGAGCGAAGGAAGCTTCACCGAAACGTCCAACGCAATCAAAGAGGGCGCGCTTCATACGATATGCGCGAGCGGCAAGTGTCCCAATCGCTCCACGTGCTGGAACTCCGGGACCGCCACCTTTATGATCGGGGGCAACGTCTGCACCCGTGCCTGTCGCTTTTGCGCCACCGAGAGTGCACAGAATCCTCCCGCACTCGACCCTCTTGAGCCCCTTCACGTGGCCGAGAGTATCAAGAAAATGGGGCTAAAGTACGCCGTCCTTACTTCTGTCGACCGCGACGATCTCGAAGACGGAGGTGCCTCGCACTGGAGAGCGGCAGTCCTCGAGACACGAAGGCTCTCTCCGGGTGTCACCATAGAGGTGCTGATACCGGACTTTAACGGCAAAGAGAGAGACATCGATACGGTTCTCTCGTCCGCGCCGGACGTCGTGGGGCATAACCTTGAGACCGTCCGAAGGCTTACGCCCTCGGTCCGCCACCGCGCTACCTACGACCGCTCGCTCTCCGTCCTCAGGCACATCAGTGAGAGCGGCTTCATCACCAAAACCGGCATTATGGTCGGCTTGGGAGAGACCGAAGATGAAGTCATCGACACGATGAAAGACTGCCTCTCTGCCGGCGTCTCTACGCTCACCATCGGTCAGTATCTCCGTCCCACGAAGCGCCACATACCGGTCTCCGAGTACGTCCACCCCGACACTTTCGCCCGCTACAAAGAGATTGGCGAAAAGTTGGGACTCAGTCATGTGGAAAGCGGCCCTTTGGTACGGTCTTCTTTCAGAGCCGACAGGCAATTTGCCACTGCCCAAGAGAAGCACCGCGTCAATCTCCGAGAGCTACTCTCCCACAAGACAGCAGAATAATCCCCCAATGACCCCATATACAGATCATCCGCTTACAGTATGAAATATCAGACAAGATACGCCGCGCTCTTTGCCGCGTCGTCTATACTCCTCTCTTCTTGTGGTCTCCTTGGCAGTCTCCAAAGTAGAGGCGGTCAAGGCTCCGGTACCTCCCAAGTCCTCCTCGTCGCCTCACTCGGAAGAGGAGAAAAGGATGGGACGATAGAAAGCTATCTCATCGATCCGGGGACCCTTAGCGCCACGAATACCGGCTCCATGGCGACACCGTCTCCGACTTTTTTGGCTCTTGATAGATCGGGGAAAATACTCTACGCCACCAATGAAACGGATAGCGATGCAGCCGTCTCTGCGTTTGGCTACAACCGCTCAAACGGGCTCTTGACACACATCAATAGCTCCCTCGTACTCGGGGAAGCGCCCACGTATGTCTCGATCTCCGGGAATAAGGTTGTGGCGGCCAACTACGGCTCCGGCTCCATCACCATGATGTACCGTGAGCCTTCCGGAGCATTGGGGCAGGCAGACTGGCGCATCGAACTCGGGGCAAAAGGCTCCTCTCATCCCCACGCCGCAGTTTTCACTCCCGACGGGAAAGATCTCTTTGTGACGGACCTCGGTCTTGACAAAGTGTTTCACTTCAACATCTCGGACGGCATACCCCCCATTACCATCGATGACGGTGGCGCCGATCTCCCCGAAGGAACCGGTCCAAGGCATCTCCTTCTCAGTAAAAACGGGGACTTTGCCTATCTTATCGCAGAACTCAGTCCGAATATTTTTGTCTTCAAAAGAGACAGAGGAAATCTTACTTTGGTGCAAAAAGTAAGTACCGGCAGCAAAAGCTCGGGGGCACACATCGCACTCAGCCCGGACGGCAGATACCTCTATACCTCATTTAGAAGCGGAGGGGACGGCATTATGGTACACTCGATCGGGGCGGATGGCACCTTGAAGCAAGTAGGCTTCACGCCCACAGGCAAACACCCGAGACAGTTTGCACTCTCTCCGGACGGTCGTTTTGTAGCCGTTGCTGCTCGTGACGACAATTCTGTCACAATCTTTGAAAGGGATCCCAATTTTGGTACTCTGACGCCTACAGGCACTTCTATTTCAGTACCTCGTCCCGTATTCGTTCTATGGGAAGAGGCTAAGTAACCCGCATCAGCTTCATTGAAAAATAAGGGCGCGCTCACTAAGCTTGGGCGCGCCTCTTTTATGTCCGGCAAAAAGCCTTGAGGGCCTTAGGCGGTTATTCCCCATGGATTTTGTGGCAAAGTTTATGAGAAAATCTCATACAGGCCAAAAAGATTCTTTTGGTCCGTATGACGCTCAGACGAAGGTCTGTACCACGCGGAATCGAGATACGTACCAAGATTGGGGGCGGAGTGAGGAGCAAGTAAAATGAAGCCCGGGGAGTAGGGAAAAATCAAGTTGCTTGATCGGAAGGCAGAAGGGTCTCAAAGGTATTATCCGTGTAGTAGACGATGATTTTTGCGATTTTTCGGGTGCTTCGCAGCGGCGTCTCCTTGACCGACTGATCCGTAGGAGGCAAGGCGGAGACGCTCGAAATAGGGACGGAAGGGGTACGCGGAGCGGCAACGGACGACACAGGGGATTGAAAATCCGGGAATAGCGACCGACTATGCTCTGACTGAATCTTCTCTTTGGCTGCATCCGTCAGCATCGCTCCTTGTCCCAAAACCAGCCAATCCTCATTGTACCAAGGAAATGACTCGAGAATCTTTTCGATCACTTCCCGGGACGCATTATTGCGACCGGTCAGCACATGATTCAGAGTAGCCGGCTTTATCGCCGTCCGCTCGGAAAACTCCACCTGAGAGAGCTGTTCTCTCTCCAAAATAACCTTGATTCTGTCCCTAATTTCCATAGAAATCAAATATATTTACAGATATATCTATGCAGTTAAATATATACGGATATACTTCCGAGTGTAAATATACCACGATTTCAAGAAAATAACGATGAACCTTTACCTGGAGCCCGGATGCCTGGAGACAAAACCACCTGTATATCCGAATAGAAATTATAGGGTATTTTCCTAATTACTTGATAATAATAAATATAAATAAGTATAGTCCTCTCTTTTCGATGTATATTCGAGAGAAATGGACCTATCAAACCCTCATCCGCGCAATCTTTGATTAGATTTAATCTCTAATATCTATATATATATCTGGAATAAAGGTATTTATAAAGAATAAAATGAAGGATCCACGTCAAGATTTTTCGAAAACGACGCCTGGTTTTTCGATGTGGGAATTTTAACGATAAATCTACATAGCTTCCCGTATTGTCGATATATAATTTATCTACATAGATAGATTTATGAGATATATTTACATATATACTTAGAGAACGAGTATATTTTTCAGGTGCTTCGATATACGCATTTAGTAGAGAATGGGATGGCAGAGTTTGGTGGGGGGCTGTTTTATCATTAACTTTGGAGAAAGAAAGGCGACGCCTTCTTTTTCATATTTCGTTCACCAAGAAAAACTTTATAAGTACCCCTAACAAGGATTACAACTATGGCAGAAGTCTCAGACATTCTCAAGACGGCAAAAAGTTCAATGTCGGATACAATCGATTTTTTGGAAGAAAAACTCGCCAAAATTCGTGCCGGAAAAGCAAGCCCCAAACTCTTGGACGATATTCGCGTGATGTACTACGGTAACCCCTCACCCCTTAATAATGTGGCTACCGTACTTGTCCCGGACGCCAAGACCATAATGATCACTCCTTGGGAGAAAAAGATACTGAAGGACATCGAAAAAGCGATTTTGGACTCCAATATCGGCATCACTCCCGAGAGCAATGGCGAGAATATCCGCCTCACACTTCCTCCCCTTACGGAAGAACGCCGTAAGCAACTCGCCAAACAGGTCAAAGCAGAGACCGAGAATGCCAAGGTGGCGATACGTAACGCCAGAAAGACGGCAAACGATCAGCTGAAGAAAGCCACTAACGACGGCATCTCCGAGGATCAGGCCAAAGACGGCGAAAAAGAGGTGCAAAAGATCCACGACGACTTCATCAAGAAGATTGATGCAGTCTATGCTGCCAAGGAAAAAGAGATTATGACCGTCTGACACGGTCATTTCCCCCTAAAATACCGCTCTATCCAATGGAAGGTTTGGTTCTCCAAACTACCGGCAACGACTATGCCGTAAAGTCACCTCAGGGGCTGTTTCGATGCCACCTCAAAGGCAGTTTCAAACAAGACGGGATCCGCACGACCAATCCGATAGCAGTGGGGGATTTCGTCGTCTTTGAGAAAGATGCCGACGAGGAATGGTGTTGGATTACGGAGATTTTGCCCCGTAGAAACTACATCATCCGCCGAGCCTCCAATCTGTCCAAAAGAGGGCAAATAATCGGGGCGAACCTCGATCGGGCATTGCTGGTGGCGACCATCAATTACCCGATTACGTCCACCACGTTCATAGACCGCTTCCTATCCACATGCGAAGCATACGGCGTACCCGCGGGCATAGTCTTTAATAAAGCAGATCGGTACAATGACGCCGAACTGCGCGAACTCAAGACCTTAGCCAATCTGTACCGGAAAATCGGATACAGGTGTGTGGTCGTCTCCGCACGCACGGGCGAAGGTCTCGAAGAGCTCAAACAAATGCTCTCCGAGGGCGTGACCCTCTTCTCCGGTCACTCGGGAGTGGGTAAGTCAAGCCTCATCAATGCACTTGTGCCGATGTCGGGGCGAAAAACCCAAGAAATTTCGGAGGCGAATAACTCCGGAGTCCACACCACGACTTACTCTGAGATGATCCCTCTGCCGGGCCTTGAGGAGGCATACATCATAGACACACCCGGCGTGAGAGGATTCGGGACTCTTGATTTTGAAAAAGAGGAAGTAGGACACTATTTCCCAGAGATCTTTGAGACGTCCAAGGACTGCCGCTTTCACAACTGCACCCACACACACGAGCCGGGATGTGCCGTGATTGAGTCCGTCCGGTCTCACGAGATAGCCTCTTCCAGATACAAAAGCTACATCAGCATTCTGACGGAAGACGAAGACGAAAAATATCGGGCGCCATACTGAATAAGTGGACGCATTTGTACTCGATTTTTGGTAATTTTGGGGCGGTTTTTTGGCCGGCAACCGTGCAACCTTAATTACCACAACGCGAAACGAAAAATTTACACCTCATTATAGCCAGGAGAAATGGACAATAAGATTCAACAACTTGCTGAGAAGATCTACAAAGATGGCGTAGAGAAAGCCAACGGGCAGGCGGATCAAATACTTTCGAGCGCCAAAGCCGAGAGAGACGAAATCGTGGAATCTGCCAAAAAAGAAGCAGACGCCCTCATCGCAAACGCCCAAGCAGAGGCCAAGGCGATGAAAGAACGTGCAGAGACCGAGATCAAAACGAGCATCACCAATGCACGCGAGGCTTTGAAAAGCGAAATCACCAATCTCCTCACCAATCAATCCGTGGTTAAGGGAGTCGACGAGGCTTTCAATAATCCGGAAGTACTGCAGAGTGTGGTACTGAAGATGGCCGAGACTATGATCGCAGATGGCGGAAACGGGGTCACCATTTCTACCGAAGACGCAGACCGGCTCCAATCTTTCTTCCAAGCAAACGCAGCCTCTATCCTCGAGAAAGGGGTGACCATCGACCACGTCAACGGGCTTAAAAGAACTTTTGAGATCGCACCGAAAGAAGGCGGGTACAAAATCAACATCAGCCCGGAATCCTTTGTGGAATACTTCAAGGACTTCCTCCGTCCGCGTATGAGGGAACTTCTTTACGGAGACAAATAACAAGAGAGCTCCGCACTATGGCTGAATACTACACTTTAGGCGCGTCCCTCCCTACCCTCAGATTAGACGACCTAAAGACGATCGGCTTCACCTCTTCCGAGTTTGTGGACGAGCTCAGAAGTCAGGCTCCATCCGCCGATCAGAAGCAATTGGACTTGATGCTTTTGCCGGAGGATAACCGTACCCTTTTGGCGCTCTTACAAGGCAATCCCATCCCCGAAGCCAGGCACCCGTATGCCATCGGACCGACTAAGCTGAAGGCACTTGTGGACTTGCTTAGGAGCAAGGAACCGGATGCCGTGGATCCTTTTGAGGTCCAAGAGGAAGTAAAGAAACGGGACTATCCCTCCTACATCATAGACTTCGCCCGGGAGTACCTTACGGATGAAGTGTCCCAGAGACCTCCGGAATACTTTTACGAAGATATTCTGGCAAATGCCTACTACGACTATGTGGAGCGTGAGGGCAATAAGTTCGTCCGCACCTGGAAGGCTCTGGAGCGAAACATCATCCTTGTCCTTGCGGCGATCACGGTAAAGCGCTTCGATTTGGACGCGAGAAAGCTCATCATCGGGGAAAGCGAACTCGTCAGGCTGTTGCGATCGGGCAATTGGAGTGACGTTTCTTTCTTGGAAGAAGGGGATGTCGTCACCGAGATCACGCGTATAAGCGAGGAGGAAAACCTTTCGACGCGGGAACACAAGATAGACGATTTCAAGTTCCACTTTCTCGACAACCTCACATTCGCAGACACCTTTTCCATCAACGCGATGCTCGCCTGCTTGGAGCGTCTGTTGATCCTCGAGCGCTGGGCTAATCTGGATAAGGAGCTTGGTGAGAGCCGCTTCAGAGAGATTGTCGGCACGCTGAATAGCGAAGCAAGGGAAGGGCTGGACGATTTCCGCCGTATGAATAAGAAGGCGAATAGCAGCTTCAGAAAATGAGTCAAACAATCACACAACATAACTACATAAGGAATGAAAACAAAGGGCAAAGTCGTGGGCATCGTCTCAAACCTCGTCTCCATCGAGGTGGACGGACCTGTAGCCCAGAACGAAATTTGCTTCGTGTCCGTCCGTGGCGAAAAGCTGATGGCCGAAGTGATCAGGGTGGAGGGTAAGTTTGCCAACGTACAGGTTTTCGAAAGCACCAGAGGTATGAAGGTGGGCGACGAGGCGGAGTTCGAAGAGCACATGCTCGAAGTAGAGCTCGGTCCCGGTATGCTTGCCAAAAACTACGACGGACTTCAGAATGACCTCGATAAAATGGAGGGCGTTTTCCTCAAACGGGGTCAGTACACCGACCCGTTGGATCGGGATAAGCTGTGGCAGGTGAAACCCATCGCAAAAGTCGGGGACACCGTAGAGGCCGGCTCCTGGTTGGCCGAGACGAGCGAAAACGACCAACCGCACCGGATAATGGTGCCGTTCGCTTTTGAAGGATCCTATACCGTGAAGTCAATCATCCCGGAAGGTGAGTACAAAGTAGACGACACGATGGCCGTACTGACGGACGCGAGTGGAGCCGAGCATAAAGTCTCTATGGTGCAGAAGTGGCCGGTGAAGCGTGCCATCACCTGCTACAGGCACAAGCCGAGACCTTTCAAGCTCCTTGAGACCGGAGTCCGCTGCATTGACACGATGAATCCCATCGTCGAAGGTGGCACGGGCTTTATTCCCGGAGCCTTCGGGACGGGGAAGACCGTCTTGCAGCACGCGATCTCCAAGCAGGCGGAAGCAGACATCGTCGTGATGGCGGCGTGTGGGGAACGCGCAAATGAAGTGGTAGAAATCTTCAAAGAATATCCCGAGCTTGATGACCCTCATACAGGTCGCAAGCTGATGGAGCGCACCATCATCATCGCCAACACGTCGAATATGCCCGTAGCGGCGCGCGAAGCATCCGTGTACACGGCGATGACCATTGCCGAGTATTACCGGTCTATGGGGCTGAAAGTACTACTTATGGCAGACTCCACGTCGCGCTGGGCGCAGGCACTTCGCGAAATGTCGAACCGCTTGGAAGAGCTCCCCGGACCGGACGCCTTTCCGATGGACCTCTCCGCGATCATCGCGAACTTCTATGCCCGTGCCGGATATGTGGAGCTTAATAACGGCAAAACCGGATCCGTGACCTTCATCGGGACCGTCTCTCCTGCCGGCGGTAACCTCAAAGAACCCGTGACCGAGAACACTCAAAAAGTAGCACGCTGCTTCTATGCCCTTGAGCAAAACCGTGCCGACAAGAAGCGTTACCCGGCAGTCAACCCCATCGACAGTTATTCCAAATACCTCGAGTACCCCGAGTTTGAGGAGTACATCACGGGTATCACGATGCCGGGGTGGATCGATATGGTCAATGAGTCCAAGAGAAGGATGCTCCAAGGGAAGGAAATCGCCGAGCAGATCAATATCTTAGGAGACGACGGTGTCCCCGTGGAGTACCACGAGATTTTCTGGAAGAGTGAGCTTTTGGACTTCATTATCTTCCAGCAGGATGCGTTTGACGACATCGACCAACTCTGTCCCCTCGAAAGGCAACAGGTAATGCTTACGAAAGTCCTGGACATCTGCAACACCAAGTTTAACTTCGAGGACTTCAACGAAGTAAGCGAATTCTTCAAGAGTGTCATCAACTATATGAAGCAAATGAACTACTCGGAATTCAAGAGCGATGACTATCTGAAGTACGAAAAGCTGGCTTTGGATCTGATTAACGAAAAGAAACAAAGCAAGCAGACAGCAGCATAAGACTATGGCAACAAAAGCATTCCAAAAGATATACACGCGCATCTCCAAGATCACCAAAGCGACCTGCACCCTCAAAGCCCAAGATGTGGGCTATGACGAACTGGCACTTATCGACGGGCGGGTAGCACAGGTGGTGCGCATCTACAAAGACGAAGTGACCCTTCAGGTCTTCCGCGGCACCGAAGGTATCCCCACGGATGCAGAGGTCGTTTTCCTCGGCAAATCTCCGTCCCTGAAAGTAAGTGATGCCCTTGCGGGACGATTCCTCAACGCGTACGGGGATCCTATAGACGGAGGTCCCGAGCTCGAAGGCGAAGAGGTGGAGATCGGCGGACCTTCCGTCAACCCCGTCCGACGCGAACAGCCCTCAGAGCTTATCGCCACCGGTATCTCCGGCATTGACCTCAATAATACCCTCGTGACGGGACAAAAGATTCCGTTCTTTGCAGACCCGGATCAACCGTTTAACGAAGTGATGGCCACGGTGGCGCTACGTGCCCAGTCCGATAAGATTATCCTTGGGGGTATGGGTATGACAAACGACGACTACCTCTTTTTCCGCAACACGTTTTCCAACGCGGGAGCCCTCGACCGAATCACTTCCTTCATCAATACGACCGAAGACCCTTCCATCGAGCGTATCCTCATCCCGGATATGGCCTTGACGGCTGCGGAGTATTTTGCGGTGCAAAAGAACGAGAAAGTGCTCGTCCTCCTCACGGATATGTCCAACTACGCCGACGCACTGGCCATCGTCTCCAATAAGATGGACCAGATTCCCTCCAAGGACTCTATGCCCGGCTCTCTCTACTCCGACCTCGCGAAGATTTACGAGAAGGCGGTACAGTTCCCCGCCGGCGGCTCCATCACGATCATCGCCGTGACCACGCTTTCCGGTGGAGACATTACGCACGCGGTGCCCGACAACACCGGTTACATCACCGAGGGTCAGCTCTACTTACGCCGGGACAGCAACGTCGGGAAGGTCATCATCGACCCCTTCCGCTCGCTCTCCCGTCTCAAGCAGCAAGTGATCGGCAAGAGGACGCGCGAAGATCACCCCCAGGTGATGAATGCAGCGGTTCGCCTCTACTCGGATGCAGCAAACGCCCAGACGAAGCTCGAGAACGGTTTCGACCTCACCGACTACGACCAGCGTGCCCTCGACTTTGCTGACGAGTACTCCAAGGAGCTTCTCGCGGTGGATGTCAATATTGACACCACCAAGATGCTCGACACGGCTTGGCACCTCTTTGCCGAGCACTTCACGCCGACAGAAGTCAACATTCGCCAATCCTTTGTGGACAAATATTGGCCCAAAGACGTGAAGATGAAAAGCGGCGTAGATGCCGATAATATGCCTCACGCCTGATGCGAACTTTATCCGAGAAGTGAAATACTGCAGGATGGCAGAACCCGTTTGCCCCACACTTAGAGACTGAATTTCATACAGACCAAAGTTTCTTCGAGATACGGATCCCGGCAAACTTTTGGTACAGACCGGAGACAAAATGAGACACGTACCAAGATTCGTGCTTCACAGCGGTCTGTGAAATGAGGTTTTTGTGACCGCAATTTTTCGGTTATCGGATATTCAAATCAGGCTACACCCAATACCCTATTAGAAATGGCTATTAAGTTTCAATACAATAAGACCTCGCTCCAGCAACAGCAGAAAGCGCTCAAGATGCGTCAGCGCGCTCTGCCCACCATCAAGAGCAAGGAGAGTGCGCTAAGGGTAGAAGTGAAGCGGGTAAAGAGAGAGGTGGAATCACTCGAAGAGCGTCTCAAAGAGTCGATGGCAGGCTATGACAGTCTGGTGGCTCTGTGGAGCGAATTCGACCCCTCGCTCGTTAAAGTAACGGATGTAAAAATGCAGGTGCGCAAGATTGCGGGTACCCCCGTGCCCGAGCTTGACGAAGTCGAGTTTGACGTAAAACCATTCTCCCTAATGAATAGTCCCTCGTGGTATATGGATGGCACACGGCTCATCCAAGATATGGCCACAATCGGCATTCGTGCCGAAGTCGGACGGATGGAGCTTGAGATTCTCGACCACGCGCGACGCAAAACGACCCAGAAAGTAAACCTCTTTGAGAAAGTCCAAATCCCCGGCTACCAAGATGCCATCCGAAAGATCAAACGGTATCTCGAGGACGAGGAGTCACTCTCAAAGGCTTCACAGAAAATTATGAGGGAAAATCTCGAAAGAAAAGCGCGCGAGGAGGAGCAAGAAGCATGATTGAGAAAATGCGCAAGTACTCGTTCTTCACCTTTGAACCCGAGTACGAATCTTTCCTCCAGACCCTTAAAAAACTCGGTGTCGTACACATCAAAAACAACACCGACCCCGGGCAGATTGAGCATTTCAAAGAGATTGAAGAGGCTCAGTCCGATATCTCAAGGCTCCTTTCGCGCCTAAACGGCATTAAGAGCAATTACCCGCTTGCCAAAGGTCAAAGCCCGGACGAGATACCTCACCCTGACGTAAAGGACAGCGAGACCGGAAGCTACGACGCCTATGTCGCGGCTTTCGACCGAATCGACAAGCAGATCAAAGAGCATCAAAAAGAGCTCGACAGACTGCACGCTCAGCAGCGCGACCTTGAGACGTGGGGCGACTTCGATCCCACCCTCATCGAGAAATTGAAAGAGTCTGGACATTTCCTCCACTTTTGGACGGTGATGAAGACTCAGTACAATCCGGACTGGGAAGAGCTCTACGACGCCCAAATCATCGACGAAGCGGGGCGGTCGGTCTATTTTGTGACCGTGGACGCTACGGACACGGCTCCGGACTTGGAGTTTGCCGAGCCCATCAGCCTGCCCAAAGGGGTAAGCCTCTCTTCGCTTAAGATTAAGGAAGAGGCTATAAAGAAGGATATTCTGAGCTTGAGAGACAGCCAAGCGTATCTCGCTTTTCACGCCGAAGCCCTTGAAGCAAAGCGGGTCGAGCTGGAGAATACGTACCGTATGGACAACGCGCTCTTCCAGGGCGTACGTCTCTATGACAATAAGCTCGTCGTCCTCGAGGGCTGGGTACCGGATCCGAAAGCGACGGCTATGGAAGCCGCCCTCTCCGCAGATAACGTAGTATTTGAGGAGATGGCCTTCAATCCCAAGGAAGAGGATGTCCCTGTAGTGCTGAAAAACAACCGTTTCGTACGGGTTTTTGAGCCACTAGTAAAGATGTTTTCCCTCCCGAATTACAACGAATTCGATCCCACGGCCTTCATCGCACCTTTCTTTATGCTCTTCTTCGGGATGTGCTTCGGTGACGCGGGTTACGGTCTCCTGTACCTCCTTCTCGCTACGTACATCAAGACCAAGGTCGGTGCCTCGTGGAAGCCCTTCGTTGAGCTCTTCCAGTGGCTCAGCTTGGCGGGGCTTGTGATCGGATTTTTCTCCGGATCTTTTTTTGGCATCGCCCTCGTGGAAGTACCTTTCATGCAGAAGATCAAAGGGTTCTTTATCTCTCAGAATAACATGATGATCATCGCTTTGGCACTTGGATTCGTCCATATCCTCTTTGCGAAATTCGTCAGTGCGTTTAAGGTAAAGAAGCAGGAGGGTCTCATCCATTCGCTCCATGCGTTTGCTTGGCCGCTCCTTATCGTCTTCCTCGCTGTGCTATTCGGTCTGCCGTTTCTCAACATCGCTCTTCCCAAACCCGTGGAGTACGTGCTGTGGGGTCTCGTCGCAGTATGCATCGCTCTCGCCTTCCTCCTGAATATGCCCGGCAAAAACATCTTCGCCAATATCGGGAACGGTCTGTGGACGACCTACGGTATGGCTTCAGGGCTTCTCGGCGATACGCTCTCCTACATCCGTCTTTTTGCCATAGGCTTGACGGGGTCGATCCTCGGGAGCGTCTTTAATACGCTTGCAGCCACGGTGACGGAAGGGATGCCTTGGTACGGTGCTATTCCGCTTGGGGCAGTTATCCTCATCCTCGGACACGGGATAAACATCGGTCTGACCACCATTTCGGCACTCGTACACCCCATTCGTCTGATCTATGTGGAGTACTTCAATAACTCCAACTACGAAGGCGGAGGCAAGCCCTACGAGCCTCTTAAAAACGTCACGCTTGGTGACACAGCCAATTAACTCCTTCTACTGAACAAACCAATTAATTCATACAAATAAGCGATTTTATTCAAACTTATGGACGTAAACATGATAATGGCCTACACAGGCGTTGCGTTGATGGTCGGACTTGCCGGTATAGGCAGCTGTATCGGTCTCTCCTACTGCGGTAAAGCAGCCATCGGAGGGATGAAAAAAGACCCCTCCAAGATGGGTCAATTCATCGGTCTCTCCGCCCTTCCCTCTTCTCAGGGTCTGTACGGTTTCGTGGGCTGGTTCTTCTCTCGGTCTCTCATTACTCCCGAGATGTCTACTCAGGTAGCTGTGGCTATTCTCCTCTGCGGCCTTCTTCTCGGAGCCGTAGGTCTCGGCTCGGCCATCAAGCAGGGACAAATCCTCGCAAACGGTATCGCAGCCACCGCTGACGGTCACAATGTCTTTGCCATCTCTATGGTCGAAGCGGTCTTCCCCGAGCTTTACGCAATCCTTGCGCTCCTCGTGTCGCTCCTTACCTTTATGGCCTTCTGATCGTACATTATTAAGGCATAAATACTACCGAAAATGAGGTACGTACCGGCGACATCGCCTCGGTACGTACCTTTTTCTCTTTTATGCCCGTACCGGCTTTTCTTCTCGGTCTGTATCTCCTCTTTTGAGACCTCTGCACAGTACCTCATCTCTTCTTCATTGCTCTCGGGTCACGTATGGGCTTAAGCACAAAAAGGGCTGACTCCTATGACGGGAATCAGCCCTAAAGCTATTTTGAGTTTAATCCAGAGGGTCAAACGAGCGCAGGCTCCGGCTGAAGAATCTTCAGCGTCCGGTCATCGCCCGAAGTCTCTTCGCCGATATCAAGGGTGTAACTTCCGCCCTCTTCGGCACGTCCGTCAATAATCGCCTGGGTAAGCACTTCTTCCACATACTTGGCGACAGCGCGTTTGAGCGGGCGTGCGCCCATAGTGGGAGAGTAACCTTTGTCCGCCACAAAGTCTTTGGCTCTTTCGGTCAAGGTCAGTCGGATGCTCAGCTTGTCCAAGCGCTCTTGGAGATCGCGGAGCTCAAGCTCCACGATGTCTCTGATGGCTTCCTTCGTGAGCGCGTTGAAGGTCAGGATGCGGTCGATACGATTGAGGAACTCGGGGGTGAAAGACTTCCTCAGAGACTTGGTGATAACGGCTTCGCTCATCTTCCCAAAGTCCTCCGCACCGCCACGGAAACCGATTCCGGTGCCAAACTCATTGAGCTGCTTTGTCCCTACGTTACTCGTCATGATGATAATGGTGTTTTTGAAATTCACCTTACCGCCGGCGGCATCCGTAAGTACCCCGTCATCAAGGAGCTGTAGGAGCAGGTTGTGTACGTCTGGGTGCGCCTTTTCGATCTCGTCGAAGAGGATGACGGAGTACGGACGGCGTTTTACCTTCACCGTAAGCTCTCCGCCTTGGTCGTAGCCAACGTATCCGGGAGGCGCACCGATGAGGCGCGACACGGTGTGACGCTCCATAAATTCGCTCATATCCACTCTGATCATCGCGTCTTCCGAGCCAAAGAGCTCGCGTGCCAGTTGCTTGGAGAGGTGCGTTTTACCCACCCCGGAGGAGCCGAGGAACATAAACGTACCTATCGGCTTGCTGCTGTCCCTGAGCCCGATCTTATTCCTCTGGATGGCGCTCGCTACCGCGTCCACGACGTGATCCTGTCCCACGACGTGGGCTTTCAGACGGTCAGCCAGACCGCGAAGGGAAGCAAGGTCGTCTTTTGTAAACGAAGCCACCGGTATGCCACTCGCAAGACTCACCACCTTTTCTACTTCCGGCACGCCTACGATAATCGGATTTTCACTATTATCGCCTTTTTCCAACGCGTCCTTATAGTCCTCAAGATCCTTCTGTAACTGCTTTTCGAGATCACGGTAGCGGGAAGCGCTCTCGTAGTCACCGTCTTTGACGGCCTGGAGCTTCTTGTCGTGGGCATCGGATATCTTCGCCTCAAACGGGGTAAAGTCCACCGTCTCCTGATTCATCAAATGGGCGTAAGCTCCCGCTTCGTCCATCGCGTCAATGGCCTTGTCGGGAAAGAAACGGTCGGTGACGTACTGAGCCGTGAGCTTAACGGCAGCCTTGAGCGCGTCATCGGTATAAGAGACGTGGTGATGAGACTCATAGCGGGGTTGGAGCTTCTTTAGGATATCGAAAGTCTCCTTTTCCTCAGGTGCCGATACGACGACCTTTTGGAAACGTCTGTCCATCGCACCGTCTTTCTCGATCGTTTTGCGGTACTCTTCGAGTGTCGTAGCCCCGATTACTTTAATCTCGCCTCTCGAGAGGGCAGGCTTCAGGATGTTGGCAGCATCAAGACCGCCTTGACTGTTTCCTCCGCCCATCAGGGTGTGAATCTCGTCAATGTAGAGGATGATGTCGGGATTATTTTTAAGCTCTTCGAGCATCGTCTTCATACGCTCCTCAAACTGCCCCCTGTACATAGAGCCGGCCACGATGGAAGCCAAGTCCACACTGACGATGCGTTTGTCGAGGAGGAAGATGGGTACGTCTCGAGACGCGATCTTCTGTGCAAGCGCTTCCACGATCGCGGTCTTACCGGTGCCGGGCTCTCCGAGCAGGAGGGGATTATTTTTGCGTTTGCGCGCCAAAATTTGGGCGATCCGTAGGAGCTCGTCTTCCCGCCCAAAGACAGGATCCAGTTTGTCTTCCTTCGCCAGATCCGTCAGCCATACGCCGTATTTGTCGAGCGTGGGGGTATCCGAGTCTTTTCCTTGCGCTCCTTTTTTGCCCTTGGCACTCTTTCCGAAGAGCGGATCGTTTCGGCGCTCTCCGGACGTAGAATGATCCCCCCCGGTATTTTCGGAGGCACTCTCGCCATTTTCGCGAGGAGCGTCTTCCTCCGGCGGGGTACCGACCGCCATCAGAGGAAGAGCTTCTTCAAAGCTTTTATTTTGGTCTATTTCGTAGGACATTGTCTGTTCCTTTCTCTTTTTGAGGTAAATACTAAAGGATGAGCTAAGCGACTAAGCCTATCTCATCCTTTGGTATGGGTAGGTCTTAAGCCCTTAAATCAACTTTGACTTGTTAGACCTACTGTACGTTTCGACCGTACCACCCTACTCTTTCTTGGGGGCTTCTACGGGGAAACCTTTTCGTTTCAGTAAGTCTGCTATAAGACTGACTGCATAATCTGTGCCAAGCTCTGAGAGCTTGAAGGAGAGGTCGTAGTTTTCACATCGACCCCATCTTCCGCCGGTGTAAAAATTGTAGTACTGACGGCGCTGGCGGTCTACTTTGACCATATACTCTTCGGCTTCTTCCTCGGTCTTCACGTCTTCGATACGCTCGATGATGCGCTCGAGGCGCAAGGACTTATTTTCCGTCACGAATAGAGAGAGAAGGTGCGGATGATCCCTAAGGATGAAGTCGCTGCAACGACCCACCAAAATGAGAGACCCCTTCTTCGCCAGCTCTTTAATCGTGTCTGAGACGATATTAAATAGGTTCTCGTTCGAGAGATAGTTGTCGTTGTAGAGGAAAACGGATCCCGGCATAGACACTCCGCCGGTATTGAAGACGAGGGGGACGGAGAAGTCGTTACTTTCGTCGATTCTTTGGAGCAAATCCTCTCTGATATTCGAGTCTTCAGCGGCTTTTGCGAGTATCTCCTCGTCGTAGACGGGCAGACCGAGGCGACGACCGAGCTCACACGCAAATTTTCCTCCGCCACTACCAAAAGAGCGGCCTATGGTGATGACGAAAGTATTGGGGTTGTATGTATCGTTCATATCCTGTGACCTATGCAAAAAAGAGTTTTCCACGGTTGCGGACCAGGAAATTCTAATTACCTTTGTCCTCGCCTTGTTTTAGACAAAGGTAATGAAATTTTTCATCCCAAAAGTTTTCTCACCAATAAGTACGCACCGGTATGAGCTTTGAAGATATAAGCGGTTCCTTCACGCACCAAGAGACGAAAAGCGAACGCTACCTGAAAATTCGCAGTACGATCCCCGCTTTCTTTTCGAGCGGGGTCCCGGCATTCTCCGCTGCCAATAATTTCATCGCCCTTCTGCACGAAGCTATGGGCAATCTCTGGACAGGGTTTTATTTCGTCGACACTCCGGAGAAAAAAGAGCCGACACTTTGCCTCGGATTTTTCCAAGGGTCGGCTGCCTGTGACACCATTCTCTATGGGCGGGGAGTATGCGGCACCGCACTCAAAGAAGCCGAGACACAGGTCGTGCGGGATGTGGCGCTTTACCCCGGTCACATCGCGTGCTCCTCTGCGTCCAAAAGCGAAATCGTCCTACCCCTAAAGGACGAAAAAGGCAGAGTAATCGGCGTACTCGATATGGACAGCGACGAGATAGGTGCCTATGATGAAGTCGATCGCTCGGCTCTCGAAGCAATTGTGAGCGACTTAGCCCCAAAGCTGTCTGCGGTATACCGTACCCTTAGCCCCCTATTCAGCCCACAAGACTAGTAAATTGCTTTTTATTTTATGGCATTTACTCAATTATCCGGATTGATAATTGTAAAAAAGATTGTATCTTTGCGATAAGATTGTTCGGGGGACTTTAGGTATTTTGCCCATCGGAGCAATCCTAAGAGTGGAGACTTTTTGGTTGCACGTGCCGTTTCTGATGCCGGAGCTCTGTGTTCCGGATCCGCAGAGACAGTAACACGTCCTTTTCATATTCACAAAAACGTATGCAAGATTTTTCTGAACCAGTAAACTTATCCCGACACCTCGAGTGCCACTTTTACGCCGGTAATCACTGCCCATTTGAGAGTAAACTCTACAAAAAGGGAACTTCTTTGGAGAGCTCCACAGGGGACAAATATATGTTCGTCTTCACGGATGGTCCTTCTGTCGTAAGCATCGACAAATCAGGTCGGCTCAATCTGTCTGCGACGGACACGTGCAGTGATCCCTGTTTCTTTTTCCTCGGTGCGGACACGGATTTCAAGGTGACGGCCAACTCGGATAACGTCCGTATCAGTACGTTTGCCTTCGATAAGCCTGCCCAGCTGTGCGGAGCCTATTCCATCAACCAGCTCAAACCGTTTTCTCCGAGCGAACACAAATTCACGACCCTTCCTGTCAATGATACGCTCAGCCGCACGGTCGACAGCATCGTACACCTGTATGAAGCGCGCCTCCGGTGCAGCAACATCCTCTTGATGAAGCTCCAAGAAATCTTCTTTGTCATCTCCGCATACTACACATCAGAGGATCTCGGCAGGCTTTTGGCTCCGCTTTTGAGAAAAGAAATCGACTTCAAGGAGT
Organism: Porphyromonas sp.; assembly: GCA_029983505.1. Classification (GTDB taxonomy): domain Bacteria; phylum Bacteroidota; class Bacteroidia; order Bacteroidales; family Porphyromonadaceae; genus Porphyromonas_A. The sequence goes on along the minus strand of JASBZK010000028.1, from coordinate 952 downwards.
TTGTGACCCAAAACTTCCTGCGTTGCGACACCGTCCAAGACTTGGCAGACCTTCGAGGCGAGAATATCCGCCAGTTCAAGAAAGAATTCTCCGAAGCGTTCAACGTCCCCCCTTACACGTGGATGCTCCAGCAGAAAGCAAAGTTTATCGACGAACGGCTTGCGGATCCCACCGTCCCCTTCTCCGAGATCGTGGAAGACTTCCGGTTCTCTTCTCCAAGCCATTTCACCGTCTTCTGCCGCCGACAGTTCAATATGACACCTACACAGAGACGCCGAATGCTTATCCGTGATGAGGCTCAAAAAAGAGCGGCAGAGCGTTGTGCACGTCATCCGAACATTTTGGAGAAATAATTACGCCTCTCATTTTTATTAAACGATAAAACATCAGTTATGAAGATAAATAAGGACAAACTTGTGCGCGTCCATTACCGTCTCTACCGGGGCGAAGATGCTTCCGACCTCGTGGAAGAGACCTACGGCAATGACCCGATGGAATACATCCAGGGGCTTGGTCTTTTGATTCCGGCTTTTGAAGCCCAACTTTTGGGCAAAGAGGCAGGTGATGCTTTCGACTTCGTGATTCCCGTGGATGACGCCTACGGTCGGGTTAATCCGGATCTCCAGATGACTCTTCCCAAAGAGACGTTCTTCGTCGACGGCGTTTTTGACGAAGAAATGGTACACACCGGTGCGATACTGCCGATGCTTACCAGCGACGGTCAGCAAATAGAGGGAGAAGTCATTGACGTGTGGGAGGAAGGTGTAGATATGGACTTCAACCATCCCCTTGCAGGTGAGACACTCCATTTTGTCGGCGAAGTGACAGAGGTTCGTGATCCGTCTCCCGAAGAGCTGGAAGCCTATACGGGCACCCATCACCATCACCACCACGAGGATGGCGACTGCTGTGGCGAGAAACAAGAAGGAGACCATTGCTGTGGCGGGCACCA
>JASBZK010000027.1 GCA_029983505.1 Porphyromonas sp. | reverse complement strand
ATGAGGTTGAGCGAAGAGCCTGCCTTATCGTTTGTGCCGGAAGCCCTGCTTCCTCCGAATGGCTGCTGTCCCACCACTGCACCGGTCGGCTTGTCATTGATGTAGAAGTTGCCGGCTGTAAACCTGAGTGCATCCATCGTTTTATTGATCACCATCCTATCCCGTGCGAAGACAGACCCAGTCAGTCCGTACTTGGTAGAGGAATCCACAAGCGAGAGCATCTCGTCGTACTTCCCGTCGTCGTATACGAATACGGTAATCACAGGACCAAAGATCTCTTCGACCATAGAACGGCTGTGGGGATTCGTCGTGAGGATCACGGTGGGCTCCACGAAGTAACCCACACTCTTGTCGCAACCACCGCCGATGATCACTTCGCTTTCGGGAGATGCCTTGGCTTCGTCGATGAAGCCCTTGATGTTGTCAAAAGAGGCTTCGTCGATAACGGCGTTCATAAAGTTGGAGAAGTCACGCACGTCTCCCATCTTTATCGTAGAGATGAGTGCCTCAAGTCTTTCGCGGAGCTCTTTCCACATAGACTTCGGGATATAGGCGCGGGAAGCGGCGGAGCATTTCTGACCCTGATACTCGAAAGCGCCACGCACGATGGCCACGGCCACTTCCTCCACGGGAGCGGAGCTGTGGGCGACGATGAAGTTTTTGCCTCCCGTCTCGCCTACGATGATGGGGTAAGACTTGTATTTGTCGAGATTTGCCCCCATTTGAGACCACAGATAATTAAATGTCGCCGTCGAGCCCGTGAAGTGGAACCCTGCCAGGTTGGGGTCATTGATGAGGACTTTGCCGATCTCGGAACCTTTGCCGGGGATAAAGTTAACCACCCCGTCCGGCAAACCTGCCTCTTTGAAAATCCTCATCAGGAGGTAGTTGGAGTACAGAGCCGTGGTCGAAGGCTTCCAGATGGTCGTATTCCCCATCAGGGCGGGTGCGAGGTTGAGGTTAGAGGCGATGGAGGTGAAGTTGAACGGCGTAAGCGTATAGACGAAACCCTCAAGCGGACGGTACTCGACGCGGTTGTTTTGTCCCTTTACCGACAGAGGCTGATCCTCGAAGATGCGGGAAGCGCAGTAGTTGCCGAAGCGGATAAAGTCGATGAGCTCGCACGGGGCATCGATCTCCGCCTGCATCGGGTTCTTGCTTTGCCCCAGCATTAGTGCGGAATTGAGGTCATAGCGGTATTTCGTGGAGATGAGCTCGGCGATGCGGTTCATCACGGCAGCCCGCTCGAGCCAAGGCATCCGGCTCCACTCCTTGTAAGCCTCTTGGGAAGCCTTTATGGCCTCTTTGACCTCTTTCTCCCCCGCTTTGTGGTAGGTCGCAAGCACATTGGCGTGGCGATGAGGCTCGACCACCTTCCCGGTGTTACCGGTTCGCACCTCTTTCCCGCCTATAATGAGGGGGATCTCCAATTCGGTGGGGTGATTCTTAAGGGCTTTCTTTAGGGATTCCCTCTCTTTGGAACCGGGGGCGTAGCCATAGACGGGTTCGTTCTCGGGCCTTTCAAAGGCATATAGGATGTTGTCCATAAGTTTTTTATTTGAGTGTTAGAGTGAATACATAGGTAGGGGGGAAAAAATCATTGCGCCTCGAAGTAATCGGTATTGAGTTCCTTGTGCTTGAAGATCTCGGCCATCATACAGCGCGCGGAGCCACCTCCAAGCGTCTCGATGGTCTTAATGTCGGGTGCAATGATGCCCATTTTACGGGAGATTTGAGCCACTTGAGTCGGCGTAAGAGACAGGAGGGCTTGGCGCGACATCACCATAAAACGCTGACCGAGGAGATTTTTGACGCCGAGCATATTGCCCGCATAAGCGTAAAGCTGATCGAGACTGAGTAGGACAATCTCGTGGCCTGTGTCCGTGAGCTTTTTGAGAACCGCCTCACGCTCCGTCACATTCGGGATGGAGTCGGCACAGATGACGGCAAGGTCTTCGGCCACGGTCATCATCACGTTGGTGTGGTAAATGGGATTACCCTCCGCGTCCACTGCATCAAAGAGAATCGGCTCGTAGTTTCGCTCTTGGCAGAAGTAATGGAATAGACCCTCATCCGTGCGTTTGGAGCGGCAAGCGTAAGCCACGTCATTGTACCTATCGAGGATCATACTCCCTGTGCCCTCAAGATAAGCACCGGTTTCAAGGGCAATGGGTCTGAGGTCTAAGATCTTGACAGGTCTGTAGACTTCGAGAAGTTTGTCGTAGAGCTCCGGTTTGCGACTCTCCATATCTCTATTTTTTGCGAAGAGACGAAAGATGGAGAGCGTGCCGTCCGAATTGGTTACGAACCAGTTATTCGGAAAAATGGAGTCCGGAGTATGCGGCTCCTCCGTGTCCTGAGCGACAGCGACGAGGATGCCGTTCTCACGAAGTAAGCTCACAAAGGCATCAAACTCTCTGAGAGCCTTAGCCTGGGGATCTCCGGATACGCCATCCGGATCTTGGAAGAAGTTATCCCCGAGTGTCGCTTTATTCGCGGTAAAATTTGCAGGTCTCACCATGTAGACCATACCGGCTATTTGTTCGCGATGGGAAGCCATACCGGTGACATTTAGCGCAAATACTCGGAAACGGATTCCTTGATGATCTCGATCGCTTCCCTAAGCTCGCTCTCAGTAATCACGAGAGGCGGAGCAAAGCGGATGATGTGCCGGTGTGTGGGCTTGGCGATAAGTCCCTTCGAGGCCATAATGAGGCAGAGGTCCCAAGCTTCTTTGCCGTTCATCGGCTCGATGACGACGGCGTTGAGCAAGCCTTTTCCCCTCACCTCCTTAATCGCCGGGCTGTCGATCTTCCGAATCTCCGCTCTGAATATCTCGCCCAACTGAGCCGCCTTCTCCACAAGGTTTTCTTCTTTTACGACCGTCAAGGCGGCCACAGCGACCTTGCAGGCGATCGGGAAACCTCCGTACGTGGAGCCGTGCTCGCCCGGTTTGATCGTCAGCATGATTTCGTCGTCGGCGAGGACGGCGGACACGGGAAGAACCCCTCCGGAGATAGCTTTGCCCAAGAGGACGATATCGGGGCGAACTCCCTCGTGCTCCGTGCAGAGCATCTTACCGGTACGTGCGATGCCGGTCTGTACTTCGTCTGCGATGAAAAGCGCGTTATGAGCCTTGCAGAGGTCTGCGACAGACCTGAGGTACCCGTCCTTCGGGACTTTAACGCCCGCCTCACCCTGGATGGGCTCAAGGAGCACTCCGCAGAGCCGGTCGCTGTTGGCTTCGATAGCCTTTTTCATCGCGGGCAGGTCGTCGTAAGGCACTTTCACGAAGCCCGGCGTGTAGGGACCATAGCCCGTGTAAGCATCCGGGTCTGAAGACATCGAGACGATGGATATCGTGCGGCCATGGAAGTTCCCATCGCAGACGATGATGATGCCTTCCCCTTCCGGGATGCCTTTCACGTCGTACCCCCAGCGACGAGCCAGTTTGAGTCCCGTCTCCACCGCTTCCGCACCGCTATTCATCGGCAGGAGCTTGTCGTAGCCGAAGTAGTCGTGGACAAACTCTTCAAAGGGACCCAGAGTGTCGTTATAAAAAGCCCTTGAAGTCAGGCAGAGCTTCTGTGCCTGTTCGGTGAGTGCTGCGACAATCTTGGGGTGGCAGTGGCCTTGGTTTACCGCGGAGTAGGCGGAGAGGAAGTCGAAGTAGCGTTTGCCGTCCACGTCCCACACGAAAGCCCCTTTCCCTTTGGAGAGCACCACAGGCAGGGGGTGGTAGTTGTGCGCTCCGTATCTCTCTTCCTGATCGATGTAACGCTGAGCGTTTGGTGTGATTTCTAACATAAAAAGTTTCCGATTATTTAGTTGCCAAAAGTTAGGGTAGTTTTCTCACAAGGTTCGGAGCCGAATCAGACGACGGGTCTGAAACAGCGAATAGCCACACCCAGGGCGGGCACTTCTATTTGGTAGGGGTACTCGGGGTTCAGCTCCATAGCCCCCTTATCGCCGGAGATGGGGTTTTTCACGGTGCCGACCATACCTTTGTGTAGGCCGAACATATCCAGTGCAAGCTCCGGGGTCTTGATTTCCAAAAAGGCATCTTTGTCGTCAAAATTCACCACGACCAGCGCCACTTCTTGGTCAAAAGAGCGTAAGAACGCATATTGCTTCGTGAAGTCGAAGCGACCGACATTGGCGTACATCAAGTCGAAGAACTGTCCTCTGCCGAAAACGGGGTCGTTTATGGCGAGATTGAGCAGCAGAGTGTATTTCTCTCTGAGCCCGAGTATCTCTTCCGACGCCCTACCCGTCTTCCACAGACGGACGGCAGGCACACTCCAGTAATCGAATATCGTGGTTCGTCCGTCTCGTCCGCTAAAGCCCTCTTCGTCCATACCCCGCTCGCCGAGCTCCTGACCGAAGTAGGTCATAATCCCCGACGAGTCGATGAGTGCAGAGAGCGCCATAGCGGGGAAAGCTTTACGCCCGTCACCGGAGATAAAGTCGGAGGCCAAACGCTGCTCGTCGTGGTTCTCCATAAAGTGAAGAAGATGCCCCGAGAGTCCTTCGACAGCTTTCCAAGTGTCGGAAACGGCACTTGCCGGCGTCTGCCCCTTTAAGACTCCTACGAGTGTATCGTAGAGCCCGACTTTATCGTAGAGGTAGTCGAATCCGGCCTCGATGTACGACTTGTACCTGATGGGCTCATACAGTTCGGCGACAAACTCCGTTTCGGGATGCGAGAGATGCACTTTCCCGATGACCCATTTCCAGAACGGCACCGGCACCATCCCCGCCATATCGCACCTGAAGGCATCCACCCCCATAGCACACCAGTAGAGGAGGATATCCAGCATCTTATTCCAAGTGTCGGGTACAGGCGACTCGTAGTGCTCTTGCCAAGTGTAGGGATCCCAGCCGTAATTGAGCTTCACGGTCTCGTACCAGTCTTTTTCGGAAGGGTATGGGGTAAAGACGTCGTTGCCGGTCGCCTTGGCAGGAAACTCCATAAACGCCCCGTGCACGGGGTCGGCGTGGTCGTCACCTATGATGAGCGTGGAGCCCGGGATGTAGTAGTAGTTATTGTTTTTGTCAAAAGCCACGTCCGTCTTATCGTCAGCGCCCAAATCCCTTACGAGAGGCGGGCGGCGGAGGGAGTGGTACACACGGGAGACGTGGTTGGGGACGAAGTCGATGACGACTTTCATCTGCGCCTTATGGGTTCGCTCGATCAGTGCCCGAAACTCCTCTTCCCTATTCTCCGGATTTACGGCAAGCTCTGGAGCCACATCATAGTAATCCCTTACGGCATACGGCGAGCCGGCTATGCCCTTGAGCACCTCGGGCTGGGTGGCGGGTTTGCCCGGGAAATCCGTCCCCGTGGCATGATCCAGGACTCCGGTGTACCACACGTGGGTCACACCAAGTCCCTTTATGCCGCGAAGCACCTCATCCGTAAAGTCGTCAAACTTCCCGGAACCGTTCTCTTCGAGGGTTCCGTTGGGCTTGAGGGAGTCGTTCGTATTCCCAAAAAGTCTGGGCAGGACTTGGTATATGGATATCTTCCCGGTCATCATTCTCTCTAAAAGTGGCGTCTGTGGTTGGCGAAATTAAAATTATTCGCAATCATTTCCACTTATCTGCGGAATAAATATACCCATAAAAATCTATTCCGCATTACGCACGACTTGGAGCAAACGCTCCACGTCCGCCTCATCCGTGTCCCAGCTCGTCACGAGACGCATCAGACCGGACGGTTCGTCCCAGTAATAGAAGTGGTACTGCTCCTCAAGGGCTTTTTCCCAGCGTCTCGGCATCGAGAAAAAGAGCTGATTACCCTCAAGTTTTTGGGCAAAAGTGACTTCCGGCAGCTCCTTAAGTCCGTCGTAGAGTCTTTGTGCCATAGCATTGGCGTGCGCTGCGTTCCTCCTCCAGAGGTCATTTGAGAGCAAGGCTGTCAGCTGCACCGCGACGTATCTCATCTTGCTCGCCAATTGGCAGGACTGTTTGCGGTAATAGCGCGCCTCGGAGACCAGACTTTCATCAAAAATAACCACGGCTTCGGCACCCATCAGTCCGTTCTTAGTTCCGCCGAGGGTCAGCGTATCCACTCCGCAAGCGCCGGAGAGGTCATTGAGCGAGAGCCCCAAGTACACGGCTGCGTTACTGAGCCGTGCGCCATCCATGTGCACTTTCATCCCATACTTATGGGCAAAGTCCGTCAGGGCTCTGACTTCGTCCGGAGTATACGTCGTCCCAAGCTCCGTACACTGGGAGATGTAGACGGCTCCGGGCTGAGAATGGTGTTCGATGCCGAAGTTGGTCATATACGGCTGAAGGAGTTCGGGCGAAAGCTTACCGTCCGGAGTGGCGATTTCGCGTGTGATGCAGCCGGTCGCTTTGGTCGGCGCACCGCATTCGTCCACTGCGATGTGCGCGGTGGAGGCACAGAAGACGATTTGATACGGTCGCGTCATCATCGAGAGCGCCATCGTGTTGCTCCCGGTTCCGTTATAGACCGGAAAGGCATCTTTGGCTCCGGGGAAAGTCGAAAGCATCACTTGGGTGGCTTCCTCGGTCCAAGGATCCTCACCGTAACCGAACGCGTGTCCCGTATTGCAGGAGATAAGCGCGTCGATGACTTCAGGGTGGACGCTGCTGTTATTGTCTGACGCGAAACTGACCATAATGATATTGCTATAAAATTATCTTTTTAGAGAAAGTATGGGTGGTTCTGTAAAAGGCGACCTAATAGGGAGACAGAGTCCCGTGATGCTGCATAGAATACAGTACACCGCAAATGTACTTATTTCGCCGATACCGCCAAATAGCAGTCAGCAGTGTCGTCCGACTATGTCCGACTGACTACTCACTACTCATTATCCGGTACGTACCGGGGCGTTCGTCCGGTACAGACCGAGGTCGAAAAATGGTACAGACCGAATTTTGTCTCTCGGTCTGTACCATTTTTCCACTTCGATGCCCAGCACCGGGAACTCTTAGGATAGGCAAAATGTCGGGATAATTTGAGAACTTTGCCCAAGAAGACTTCAACTCAATGGAAACGACACCTACAATATCCATACGCAAGGCAACCCCGGCGGATGCCGAAATCATCTCAAAAGCAGTGGCAGGCGCTCTCGGGGATGAGAGCTCGGCGTACTACTGCGGCAACGACTTCTTGGGCGTATTCCGGCAAGCAGCCCGGATGCCGCACACCCAGTACAGCTACGCAAACGCCCTCATTGCAGAAATAGACTCCGTCCCCGTCGGCGTAGCCGTCTCGTATGACGGAGAGAAGCTGAAGGAACTCAAGCCCCCCACCCTAAGCCTCATCTCCGAAATGACGGGGAAAATGCACGAGATTCCGGACGAAACCGAAGCGGGGGAATGGTACCTGGACTCACTCTATGTCCTCCCGGAGCATAGAGGAAAAGGTATAGGGAAAAAGCTACTTGAAGCAGTGGCGGAAAAAGCCCGGGTTATGGGTCTGTCCGCCGTCGGGCTCCTCGTCGACTTCGACAACCCCAAAGCCGAAAAACTCTACCTATCCCAAGGCTTCTCGTGCCAAGGCGAAAAGGATTTTTTGGGTCACGCCATGCACCACCTCCGACTTTTTATTCACAACCGGGATGTGCCGACAGAGCCCGTCTTTAACGCACACCACAAAGAGGAGTACCCGCCGATGCACACCGTCGAACACGTCCTCAGTGGGGCCATGGTCCGACTTTTCGGCACCGGGCGAAGCGTCTCCGCACACGTAGAGCAGAAGAAATCGCGGATGGATTTCGTGGTCGACTTCGTACCCACCGATGAGGATTTGCGCAAATTGGAGTCGGAGATTAACCGCGTCCTTGACGAAGACTTGCAGGTATCCTACTCGGTCGTGACAAAAGAAGAAGCCCGACAAATCGGCGTCGACTTAAACCGAATCCCGGACGATGCCTCCGAAATGGTACGCATCGTCCGCGTAGGAGACTACGACGCCTGTCTCTGCATCGGTCGCCACGTGGAGCATACGGGACAGTGCGGTCACATAGATCTGTACGCACACGCCTACGACCCCGAAACCGGACGTTGGAGGGTGCGTTTCCGCCTTCTGGGTGAGACCTTTGGATGACGCTTATGCTCACTACAGGTGGGTATTGTGGAAAAAAGTAGGAGAAAAGGACAAAATTCTTTTTTCTCGCCTCTTTTTTACTTACCTTTGCAGAAGTAAATAACCAAATGCCCTTAGGTCAAAAATTCAATTCACTACTAATAAACAAACTACATCAATCACATTATGTGGCTAACTTCTTCGTCCATCGGGAGAAAAGTCGTAATGAGTATCACGGGGGTAGCCCTCGTGCTCTTCCTTCTCTTCCATGGTACCATGAACCTCGTGGCGGTCTTCTCTGAGGAAGGCTTCAATGCTATTGCATCATTCCTCGGCACGAACGCGGTGGTCCAATTTATGGTGCCCATTCTTGCGCTCCTTATCGTCATCCACTTCATTTATGCGGCGATCCTGACCCTTCAAAATAAGAGGGCTCGTGGGACGGACCGTTATGCAGTGGTGGGCAAAAGCCCCGTCGAATGGCAGGCAAAGAATATGTTTGTCCTCGGGCTCATCGTCATCCTCGGATTGGCGCTCCACCTCATCAACTTTTGGACAAAGATGCAGCTCCAAGAGTGGATGGGTAACGAACCCGATGCAGGATTTATGCTCATCAAGGAACTCTTTGCCCAGCCGCTCTATGTGGTTATCTACCTGATCTGGTTCGGAGGCATTTGGTTTCACCTCACTCACGGTATCTGGAGTGCGATGCAGACGCTTGGATGGAATAATAAAATCTGGTTCCACCGTTGGCACGTGATCGGCAACATCGTTGCGACCATCGTCGTTCTTATTTTCGCGTTCGTAGCCGTCGCTTTTTACCTGCACAGCGTAGGCATGTGGGACAGCGTAGGTCATATCTGGACACTCGGCCAACACTAAAGCACCCCCTATTTTGATATGGAAGAAAATACAATCATGAAACAGATTGATTCTAAGATCCCCGAAGGCCCGTTGGCCGAGAAGTGGACCAACTATAAAGCGCACCAAAAGCTGGTCAACCCCGCGAACAAACGCCGCCTTGACATCATCGTCGTGGGTACGGGCTTGGCTGGTGCTTCCGCAGCCGCGACCTTGGCAGAGCAGGGTTTCAACGTCCTTAACTTCTGCATCCAGGACTCGGCACGCCGTGCGCACTCCATCGCAGCTCAGGGCGGCATCAATGCCGCTAAGAACTACCAAAACGACGGTGACTCGGTCTACCGTCTCTTTTACGACACCATCAAAGGCGGGGACTATAGGGCTCGCGAAGCTAACGTCTACCGCCTCGCCGAAGTCTCCGGCAACATCATCGACCAATGCGTCGCCCAAGGCGTTCCCTTTGCACGGGAATACGGCGGTACGCTCGCTAACCGCTCTTTTGGCGGGGTGCAAGTCTCGCGTACCTTCTATGCCCGCGGACAAACCGGTCAGCAGCTCCTACTCGGGGCTTACTCCGCGCTTATGCGCCAAGTGGGCAAGGGTAAAGTCAAGCTCTACACCCGTCACGAAATGGTCGAGCTCGTCCTCATCGACGGACGCGCCCGCGGCATTATAGCCCGCGACCTCGTCACAGGCGAGCTGAAACGCTTCGCAGCCCACGCCGTGGTCATCGCTTCGGGCGGTTACGGAAATACCTACTTCCTCTCCACGAACGCGATGTCGAGCAATGGCTCGGCAGCTTGGCAGTGCTACAAGAAAGGAGCCTACTTCGCTAACCCCTGTATGGCTCAGATACACCCGACCTGCATCCCGCAGCATGGCGACTATCAGTCCAAGCTTACCCTGATGTCCGAATCGCTCCGTAACGACGGACGTATCTGGGTCCCCAAAAAGAAGGAAGACGCCGAAGCCATCCGCGCAGGCAAACTCCGTCCTACGCAGATTGCGGAAGAAGACCGCGACTACTATCTCGAACGCCGTTACCCGGCTTTCGGGAACCTCGTACCCCGTGACGTGGCATCGCGTGCCGCCAAGGAAAGATGCGATGCAGGATATGGTGTCGGCTCCGGACTCGCCGTTTACCTCGACTTCGCCGAAGCAATCGAGCGGTTGGGCAAAAACGTAGTCGAAGACCGTTACGGCAACCTCTTCCAGATCTACGAAAAGATCACGAATGACAATCCCTACGAGACGCCTATGATGATCTACCCCGCCATCCACTACACGATGGGCGGACTGTGGGTAGACTATGAGCTTCAGACCTCGATACCGGGTCTCTTCGCAGCGGGAGAAGCCAACTTCTCCGACCACGGTGCGAACCGTCTCGGTGCATCAGCGCTTATGCAGGGTCTCGCCGACGGGTATTTCGTCCTTCCTTACACGCTTCAAAACTACTTGGCAGACCAGATTCAGGTACCTCATTTCAGCACAGATCTGCCCGAGTTTGCCGAAGCAGAAAAAGCAGTCAATGACAAGATTGCCCACATTATGGGTGTGAAGGGCAAGCGCTCTGTGGACGACCTCCACAAGGAGCTCGGTCACATTATGTGGGAATACGTGGGTATGGGACGCGAAAAAGCCGGTCTCGAACTTGCGATTAAGAAACTCGCAGAGCTCAAGAAAGAATTCTGGAGTGATGTCTTTGTCCCCGGCTCTGCCGACGACCTCAACGTCGAACTCGAAAAAGCGCTCCGCTTGGCGGACTTCATCGAGATCGGCACACTGATGGCTCACGATGCCCTCGACCGCGAAGAGTCTTGCGGCGGTCACTTCCGCCTCGAACACCAGACAGAGGAAGGCGAAGCACTTCGTCACGACGACAAGTTTATGTACGTGTCCTGCTGGGAATACCAAGGTGAGGATAAGGCACCGGTGATGTACAAGGAAGATCTCAACTATCAGTTTGTAGTCCCCACTACGAGAAACTATAAGAAGTAAGACTTCTCCACGCCCAAAGATTTCAGAAACAATGGATAAGAATATCAATATCAAAGTAAAGGTCTGGAGACAGCACAGTGCCAAAGAAAAGGGTCACTTCGAAACGTATGAGCTCCAGAACATCTCTCAGGGTGCATCTTTCCTTGAGATGATGGACATCCTGAATAACACCCTCATTCATCAGGGCAAAGAGCCGGTCGTATTCGATCACGACTGCCGCGAGGGGATTTGCGGTATGTGCTCCCTGTACATCGACGGCCACCCTCACGGTCCCGACACCGGTATCACGACCTGCCAGCTCCACATGCGTCACTTCAATGACGGAGACACCATTACGGTAGAGCCTTGGCGCTCTGCGGGCTTCCCCGTGATCCGCGACTTGATGGTCGACCGTACTGCTTTTGACAAGATCCAACAGGCCGGAGGCTTTGTATCCGTAAACACGGGCGGCACTCCTGACGGCAACGCGATTCTGATCTCCAAAGTGAACGCCGACCTCGCTATGGATGCAGCCGCCTGCATCGGGTGCGGTGCGTGTGTGGCAGCCTGCAAAAACGGCTCGGCTATGCTCTTCGTGAGTGCCAAAGTGAGCCAGTTTGCGCTCCTTCCCCAAGGTCGTCCGGAAGCCAAGAAACGCGCAAAAGCGATGCTCTCAAAGATGGACGAGCTCGGATTCGGTAACTGCACCAATACCCGTGCGTGCGAACTCGAATGCCCGAAGAACGTCTCCATCTCCAACATTGCCCGCTTGAATAGGGAATTTATCGTCGCAAAACTCTCCGACTGACCCGGGGAGAAGTCCTCTAATTTTATCAAAGCTGTGCTTTGGCTCTCATCTACGGGGCTGAAGCACAGCTTTTGTTTCCGGTCTCAATCTTGGTCCGTACCTTTTCCTTTTTCCGACCTGTGTCTCGCAAGTTGTTCGACCTGTGTCTCGCAAGTTGTTCGGTCTGTACCTCGTTTTTGCTCTTTCAGACAGGTTCAGAGAAAAAGAAACGGAAGGACGGTGGGGGCTTGCTCCACCTCGAGTTTTGGTATCTTTGGAGTGAGGACTTGTCCCTACCCCAATTTTATTAAGAAGAAAAGTTGAATCAAACGGGTTAAGATATGCTGAACAAAGAAGGACAGCCGATCGCAGGCTTTGACCTTGCGACACAGGGCGGATTTGTGGGTTTTGTCCCCAAGATGATGAATAGGCACGGTCTGATCTCCGGTGCCACAGGGACAGGTAAGACGGTGACGTTGCAGTCTCTGGCGGAAACTTTCTCGCACATGGGCGTGCCGGTCTTCGCCGCGGATATGAAAGGCGACTTATCCGGCATCTCGGGCATCGGAGGCTCTTCTTCGAGTGTGGAAAAAAGAGTGACCGAATACCGTCTTTCGGAAGAGGGTTTTAAGTATCAAAGTTGCCCGGTGGAATTTTGGGCCCCCTTTGGATCCGAAGGTCACCCTCTGAAAGTATCCGTCTCGAGTATGGGACCGCTCCTTTTGGAACGCATCCTGAATCTGAATGAGACACAGGGGGGCATCCTCAATATCGCTTTTCATGTGGCGGATGACAACGGTCTTTTACTCATCGACCTCAATGACCTGCAGATGACCCTTCGCTTTTTGGCAGATAATGCCAAAGAGATCAGCACCAAGTACGGAAACGTGTCCGCCGCCTCGGTAGGCGCGATTCAGCGCGCACTCTTGCGCCTCAAAAGCGAAGGCGGAGATCGGTTCTTTGGGATGCCTGAGCTGGATAGGGAAGATTTATTCCGGACTGTGGGAGGCAAAGGCGTCGTAAATATCATAGCGGCGGACCAATTAAGCCGCTCTCCGAGGATCTACACCACGTTCCTACTTTGGCTCCTGAGCGACCTTTTCGAGAATCTTCCCGAAGTCGGCGACCTTGACCGCCCGAAGCTGGTGTTCTTCTTTGATGAAGCCCATCTGCTCTTCAATGATATGAGCAAAGCCTTGCAGGACAAAGTCGAGCAAATCGTCCGGCTCATACGCTCCAAAGGCGTGGGTATCTACTTTGTCACCCAGACCCCGTCGGACATCCCGGAGGACATCCTCGGGCAGCTCGGCAATCGCATCCTCCACGCGCTGAGAGCCTACACGCCGAAGGATCAAAAAGCGATAAAGGCAGCGGCTGACGGATTGCGTCCCAACCCGGCTTTTGATATGGAAGAAACCCTCCTCTCTCTCGGAACAGGGGAAGCGATCGTCAGTTTCCTCGACCCCAAAGGAGCGCCCGGTGTCGCCCGGAAAGTCGCCATACTTCCTCCGATAAGCCAAATCGGAGCCATAGACAAAGCCGTCCGCAACCAAACCATCGTCACGTCCCCCCTTCACTCCAAATACGCCGAAGAGTACGACCCGGAGAGCGCTTTTGAGATACTTACGAGGAAGTACGCAGGGATAGCCGCCACGGAGACGGCACAAAAGGAAGCCAAAGAGGCGGAGAGACTCAGGAAGGAAGAAGAGAAAAGGCTGAGAGAGGAGGAGAAAGAAGCCCGGAGACTGGAGCGCGAAAGAAAGGCAAATAAGAGCGAAGCCCGGAAAATACTGGAAGGGGCTTTGGGTAGCGGACTGAGGTCGGTGGCTAATTCGCTTGGACGCAAACTCATCCGTGGTGCACTCGGTACCCTTTTGGGCAAAAAGATCTAATCCCCTACGCTATGCCACGCAAACTGAAGATTACCGAAATGGAGCGACTCACGGCGGAGGAGTTTCGGGTCGCAGACAAGACGGCTCTTGTGCTGGTCCTCGACAACGTCCGCTCCCTCCATAACGTCGGATCCCTCTTCCGTACCGCGGACGCGCTGCGTCTCGAGAAGATTTGTCTCTGCGGCATTACGGGCAGACCGCCCCACCCCGAGCTGCACAAGACAGCGCTCGGGGCGGAGGAAGCTGTGGAGTGGGCTTATTACGCGGACACCATCGATGCCGTAACGGAGCTTAAGAAAGAGGGGTCATTTGTCCTCGCTCTCGAGCAGGCGGAAGGAAGCGTGGACATCCGCAACCTTTCCGCCCTCAGCCTAAGCGACAAACCCCACGTGGCACTCGTCGCCGGCAATGAGGTCGACGGGGTCGCCCAAGCCGTCATCGACCTCTGCGACGCCACGATAGAGATTCCGCAGAAGGGTACCAAGCACTCTCTGAATGTCTCCGTAGCGGGAGGCATCGCCCTATGGGAACTTTACAAACAGTTAGATCATAATCCACAGTACCGCCAATGAAAATCACCGTCATAATCGTAGCAGGGGGAAAAGGCACCCGTATGCAGGCCGAGAAGCCTAAGCAGTACCTCGAGCTTTACGACAAACCCATACTGATGGAGACGATCGCCAACGTGTCCCGCCAACTCCAAAATGACGACCGGATCATCGTCGTCGTACCACGGGAGGATGAGCCCTTCGTCCGCAAACTCATCCGAAACATCTTCGTCCAAAAGAATCACTTCCCCTCAGTCGAAGTCACGGGTGGAGGCGACACAAGAGCAGAGAGCGTCCTCGAAGGTCTTAATGCCACAGATTCGGAGACGGAGATTATCGCGGTACACGACGGCGTGAGACCGTTTGTCAATAGTTCCCTTTTCCGGAGGCTTATGGGAGCAGTCAAAGACGGACACGGGTCGGTGCTGCCGGCGCTCCCGTCGGACGACTCGATTCGCCTCAAGGTAGGCAATGACTTCAAAGCAATCCCGCGGGAAACCGTCTTCAGGGTTCAGACTCCGCAAGTCTTTGACGCGGCACTTCTCCGGCACGCATACAGGCTTTACGCCGAGACGCCCGACACGACCCTCACGGACGACGCAAGTATCGTCAGCGCACTGACGGGCGAAGCGCCTTACGTGGTGGAGGGATTAAAGGAAAACCTTAAGATCACGAACCCTGTCGATCTGGCTCTCGCGAAGATTATTGCCGAGACCTTCGACGCAATCAAGTAAGTCCTGCCTTGTCCGATCTGTCTCAATACGGCATCCTCAAGACTCCCGTCAAGTTTCTAAAAGGCGTGGGAGAGCGTCGCGCGCTTCTCTTGGAGAAAGAGCTCGGCATCGGCACGGTCGGCGAACTCATCGAGTATTACCCTTTCCGCTACAACGACCGCACGAAGATTTACAACATATCCGAGCTCAACTCCGAGATGTCCTTCGTACAGGTCCGGGGTGTCATACAGGCCGTAGAAGCGGAGGGGACGAAGTACAAAAGGCGACTGAAGGCGTACCTCCGCGACGACACCGGTGTCATCGAACTCGTTTGGTTCAACAGCATAGACTACTACAAGAACCGCATCCACTCCGGGGAGCGGTACACGGTGTTCGGCAAGCCGAACTCATTCGGAGGGATGTTTTCCATCACTCATCCGGAGATGGAGTCCCCGGACACGGACAGAAGTGCCGTAGGGATGTTTTTTCCCGTGTACCACACGTCCGAGAAGATGAAGAGACAGCACCTCGGCAGTCGGGAGCTATCGGACATCGTCCGCACCGCGTTGGAGAAAGCCCGGGGTGCCGTCCCCGAGACGTTGCCCGCTTATATTATAGAGCAGTACGATATGCTTCCGAGAGAGGAAGCCATTCGGGCGATGCACTTTCCCGCCGGTGCCCGGGAGTTGGAGCGCGCAAAGCTCCGTCTCAAGACGGAAGAGCTCTTCTACCTTCGCCTGAAGATGCGCGTGATGCACGACAGGAGACAGTCCACGAGTCCGGGGTTCCGTTTCGACCGTGTGGGCGAACACTTCAATAAGCTCTACCGCGAAGGGCTGCCGTTTGAGCTCACGAACGCGCAGAAGAAAGTTCTCCGGGAGATACACGCCGACTTGCAGAGCGGACACCAGATGAACCGGCTCCTCCAGGGGGACGTAGGTTCGGGCAAGACCGCTGTCGCCGTCCTCTGTATGCTTCTTGCGACAGATAACGGTATGCAAGCCTGCATTATGGCACCGACCGAGATTCTGGCGCGCCAGCACTACCTCTCCATCTCAAAGATGCTCGAGGGGCAAAACCTCTCCATTGCCCTTCTGACGGGTTCGATGACGAAGAAAGAAAAGGGCGGAATTGCGGCGCGGCTCGAAAGCGGAGAAATAGACCTCCTCGTCGGCACGCATATCATCATCCAAGACTACGTGAAGTTCCGGAGGCTCGGTCTCGCAGTCATTGACGAACAGCACCGCTTCGGGGTCTATCAGAGAAGTGTCCTTTGGGACAAAAACGCCCACCTCTCGCCACACATCCTGATTATGAGTGCCACGCCGATTCCCCGCACCCTGGCGCTCACGATGTATGGGGACTTGGATGTCAGCATTTTGGACGAGTTACCTCCCGGGAGGACACCCATCAGCACCATCCACGCCTACGAAAAAGACCGGTCGGAAGTACACTTCTTCATCCTCTCCGAGCTCCGGAAAGGGCATCAGGCCTATATCGTCTATCCCCTCATTGAGGAGAGCGAGCGTCTGGATTACCGCAGCGTGGAAGAGGGGTTTGAACTAGTTTCGCAAGCTTTCCCCGCGCACAGGGTGGGTATGGTGCACGGCAAACTGTCCGCAGACGAGAAAGAGCGCGTGATGGATAGTTTTGAAAAAGGGGAAACGAACATCCTTGTCGCCACTACCGTCATCGAAGTGGGCGTAAACGTCCCGAACGCCTCCGTGATGCTCATCGAAAGCTCCGAGCGCTTCGGGCTCTCGCAGCTGCACCAGCTCCGGGGGCGTGTGGGTCGGGGCGCCGCCCAAAGTTACTGCATCCTTATGACGGGCAATAAAGTGAGCGAGACTTCCCTAAAGCGCATCCAAACGATGTGCGAATCCACGGACGGCTTTTACATCGCGGAGCAAGACCTCAAGCTCCGTGGCTACGGGGATATGGAAGGCACTGCCCAATCGGGCGAAGGCTTGGGACTCAAACTGGCATCCCTCTCCGAAGATGCCCAAATCGTCCACTTCGTCGTCCACCTCACGGATCGGATCCTATCGGAAGACCCGTCGCTGTCCCTCCCCAAGAACGCCATCCTCAGGAACTGTCTCTCTGAAATGATGGTCGGCGAAAAAGACTGGATCCAGATCAGCTGACGTCACCCGGTTCGTATGGGGGAAAAGCCCGTAGGAGATTATGGCAAAAGAGGTACAGACCGAGATTCGTTTTTCGGTCTATACCTCTTTTATTTCCGGTACCGTACCCCATCTCCTCCTCGGTACGTACCAAATTTCCTCTGAGCTAACGCCCGAAAGACACCGGTGTCCCCGAGAAAGAAATACATTGTGATGTGCTTTTTCGGAAAGAGGCCTCCAAACTAACGACATCTACAGGTCTCCGCGTGAAAAGAGCATCTTAACGACTAAGACAATCACGAAAGCCGAAGCGATCAGCAGCCCGATAATCATCTGTATCTCTCCCCAAAGCTTCAGACCATACCCTATGGCGGGCAATACCGCGACGAGGAAGAGCATCCACCCCGAGAGCCGGAGGTCGTGAAGTCTCCGCACTAAGACACTTATTAAAGGAAAGATAGCCAATAGACCGACGAAGGCGTTAATCCCGATGATCAGATAGTCGCTCATTCGTGGTGAGAGTTTCGTGCCGTAATTGGGATAGTACTGGAGGGCGAAGTAGACCGCCGCAGTGAGGATGAGAAAGCTCCACACCTCTTTCCGCGAAGCTTTTCCCCCGAAGTCCAAGAACTTTGAGGTATAGCACGCCCAGAAATACCCGAGGGCACTCTTCCGCTCCGGCGGCTTCTCTTCTTCGAGATAGAACGCTCCGACGGGTTCGGGGTTCCCGAGAGGCTCCGACTTGGGGGCAAAATCGGAGTGCGAGTAGGCGTACGGCCTTTGGGTGCGCTCCGGAAACGTCGCTGAGACGGACCGGACAGGCTCCTCCCGTGGCGTAAAGGCTACTTCGGGGACTGCCTCCGGCACCACTTCAAGAGGCTCTGCCTCACCGTCCGACGTAACCGGAGTCTCCGGCAGCTCGGCTTTTTGAGCAGTCACGGTGAGAGGAAAGATCACGAAACGGTGCTTCTGCAATTCGCCTTGGAGGTGAGACAAAAGCTCGGGGGCATCGATTTCGTCGTCGGGCAGGACGAGGACATCGCCTCGTCCGGAGCCGTAGTCGAAAGTATCCAGAGGCTCGGCTTCCCAGTTTTCCCCCTCCGTCTCGAAGTCGCTCCTCAGTGAGAGCATCTTTTCCCGAAATATAGAGGAAGCCGATTTCTCAAACAGCGCCCTGAAGTCCGAGACCTCACGCTCCCCATACGAGAGCCTGTCCACCAAGACCAGAGCCCTTCTTAAGAAGTCTTCGGGGTGAGAGAGGCAAAGCCCGTTCAGCAGGTAAAAGATGCCGAAGAAACTCTTGCCCGTACCGTCCGGACAGGCAAGAATGTGGTAAACGAAATGGTCGGCTCTGTGAAGTACCAAGGACATCCGATCCCAAGGGAGATGCGCACTAAGAGCCGCGAAAAGCTCCTCAGGGAACCGCCCCGGAACCGTCTCCCGAACCTCCTCCCCCACTCTGCAGAAGCCCAAAGTGCCGTTAATCATACTTCAGTCGGGATGGGAGACGCCCACAGACGTCACGGGGCGGTAAGAAGACCGGGCGCCTTGTGACGCCATCGGGATAAGCAGATACAGCACAGTGATAAGCAAGAGCAGCACAAGGACCCGGTACATCATCGTCCAAAGAGAAGTCCTCCGGAGCTTGAACCCCGCAGTCGTCTTTGGAGCAAGTCGTCCCGTGGACGCGTCGCCGTCTTTCCCTTCCGAATCAAAGAGGGCGACCGTTTCCTTAAACTTGGACTGCACGTCTCCGAGCTTTTGCGTCAAGGAGTCGAGGGTGGTCTGAAGGGAGGCTTTCTCCTTACTCAGTTCTTGGATGGTTTTGTCCCTATGTTCAATCTCCCGATTGAGTGTCTCTCTAAGTTGGCGCAGCTCATCGATGTGCGCGGAGTGCATCTTGTCCGTCTCTTCCTTGTGCATATCCATTATCGACTGAAGTTTGGAGAGGGTTTCTCTTTCCCTGCCAAGCGGAGTGGCTGTGTTCACTTCGACCACGCCACCCGAGAAAACGACCTCTATCGCCAAGGACGCACTCACCTCGTCCCTGTGAAAAGAGGCTTTATTCCCGACGTTATGCCCCAAGTTTGCCGTGTCTATCGCTCTGAACGAACGAGCATCCACTCCCGCATCAAAAGCCGCCTCCAGCTTATGGAAGAGCTCCGACTTATTTCCGAAATCGGGAATCTCGAACTTCCGTCCATCCGCCGAAATGAGCTCGCCCACAAAGTACTTTTTGAACAGCATCTTCAGAAGGTCATACATCCCGCTCAAGTCCCCATAGTACTTATTGGTAAAGACCGAAAGCCCCAGGTAACTGCCGGGGCGCCCGGTGAAGTCGAGGAGATTAAAGCGGAGGAATGTATAGACGCACTCCAACGAGCCTTGGCGATTTTGCGCAAGCTCCACGCGCATCAGCTCGTCCAAGTCGGACTCCGTCTTCTGGTAGAACTGCCGAAGAATCCCGCTCTCGTCACCGGAAGGGAAAATATTCAAGCCCTTCGGGGTGCCGTGTACCGCGACACGGGAGGAGATGAGCGAAGCTCTTCCGATATCGGTACTCATCCTCTGCAATACTTCAGGATGATATGCCACAGACGCCGCGGATACTCATCCGGACCGCTCTGGTAGGCTTTCGTGCCGTCGGCGGAGACGGGGAAAGATCCCGACTGGAATGCGGCAAAGTCCGCGTCGAACTGCCTCCAAAAACTTGTGAAGGGATGGGTGTTTCTGAAGAGCTCGAAGAGACCTTTGTAGAGGTTATTCACGGCTTTCTTTGCCTCCGTGATGTTGACTTCGCCGCGCGAGACGACCTGGTTGGAGAGGTCTACTTTATTGTACACGATGACGAAGCGGTCCAGGGCTTTCTTCGTGTGGTTTCTCACGAGCAGGGCGACCCGCTTCACGAACCCGATTCGGTTCTCTGTATTGGACTTGTCCGGCTCCGTAAGGATGAGCCAGAGTTTCCTGTTATTGGCGTAAAAGATGTTTTGGATATACCTCGGGAATTCGATCTCTTCGGCATTCGGGGCTCCGGGGTTGAAGTAGTGCTCACCGGGGGCTTCGAGGATCTGACAAATCGTGCGCCCTGCCCGATCCGTCACCTCAAGGAGCATAAAACTAATGAGGTTAGTGGACGGCACCGCATCCGGCGTCGACACCAATTGATTGAATTCGTCACACAGCTTTTTGTAGTAGAGATCGTTCGATGGGCGGAACGAGCGTACGGGAGTAACCAAGTAGCCATTCTGACCGAGCCAGCGCGTCAAGCGGATCAACATCATCGTCTTGCCCGAAGAGGGGGGACCGAAAAGCACCACGATAGGCGTGCGCTCGTTGTCGATAGTGGCCACGATTTTATTCGGATCCTGCTTTTCGTCTAGGCTCAGTCCGGGGATTGAGCCGGCTCCGAGGGGAGCTGCTGAGGGCTCAGAGTAAGTGTACTTCCCCGTATCATCCGAGCCATAAGCCCGGTCTCCGGTGTATCCGCTTTCGTTATACGTATCGTCTTTAATTATTCCCATAGTCTCGTTTTTGGTCTTAAGTTTATGTCTTACAAGCAGCAGAGCTTCAGAAATCCTCCTTTTTGAATGCGATGTCGAAGAAGACGAAAGCCGCCACGTCGACCAAAATGGAGATGACAATCCAGTAAGCTACGCCCAAGCCTTGGAATTTTCCGGCAAAGAGATCCTTCCAGACGTCGATCACACTGAGCATCCGGTGCGTCCTTGACACCGGGTTCTCCGCCAGATAGACTGCCCGGTCTTCTTCCTTCACGTCGATGAGGTCGCTGTAGTCCTTAATCATACTGTAGGAGCGTGTCAATAAGACATCCGTTTCGGCAATCAGTTCGTTGTTTACTTTCCCGTATGCTTTGGCGTCGTCGAGGAGCTTCTGGATGCTGTCCAGTCGGGCAACCAAAGCTTTGGCTTCAGGCACGAAGGTCCGGGCTCTATTGTCAGCGGTCGCCCTCTGTATCTCGGAGATCCGGTTATTCATGTGCTGATAGGCGATCTTCCGGTACTGATCTTTGAGTAACTTGCGCTGGTCTGCGGAGGTTCCTTGGTAGGAGAGTGTGGGGATGACATCCACGCCGAGCGCTTTGGCGAGCTTCGTGAGGTGCTCTTTCGCCCTATCCCCGAAACCCGGATTGGCCATATTGTCGATCTCGTTTTCGAGACCGGTAAGCGCCGACTCCACATCTCTCTTCAGCGCTTCGATTTTGGTCGATTTCTCTTTCTCAATGAGGGTGTTGTCGGCTAATTGGCGCAAGTAACTTTTCGTGGTGCTCACATCCTGCATCGCGATGTTATTGATACTGGAGCGGTAAAAGAACGTGTGCATATTCGTCGGCATACTGCAGATGAGCCAAAAAAGGATCAGCAGCACAATCCCTATGACGAGCTTGGTGGAGCGCCGTTCGACGTAAATATGGGTATTGAGGCTGTCGACGAGCAGCTTCGAGCCGTAGGAGGCTATGACGAAAAAACCGATCGTCACCGCCCAGCAAAACACCTCCGGCCAGCTCGGCAGGAGCAAATGAAGCGACTCCGCCGTCGCCCAACAACTGACTGCGGAGAAACAGAGGAACCCTGCTACGCTCAAAATCTTCAGGAACTGATTCTTTTCGACCATATCAATATTTGTTTTTGGAGGATATTTTGCGCCCTAATCCGATAGACTTGGGGCAGATTCTTAAGTCCGACACAGACGATCCCAAAATGCCGGTGGGGCGGGCGGCAAAAAGAGCCCGGGACACCGACCCGGTTTTTGGTACGTATCTCGCGGGAACGAGACCCAATGTCTCAA
Organism: Porphyromonas sp.; assembly: GCA_029983505.1. Taxonomy (GTDB): domain Bacteria; phylum Bacteroidota; class Bacteroidia; order Bacteroidales; family Porphyromonadaceae; genus Porphyromonas_A. Next base: position 6,970 of record JASBZK010000027.1, on the reverse strand, counting down.
GGAAAGGAGACCCAATATCTCGCGATCTTCTCGGTACGGGTCTCGTTTGACCGAGGGATGGGACACACCGTTCTTTCTCCATTCTCATTTTCCCGCTGACGTACCGCCCAAAGATACTACTTTATATCGTCGGAGATGATGTCGCCGATGTAGTCCAGAAGTTCCTCCCGCCCTTCTTTTTTCTCCGAGGAAGTAATGAAGTAAGGCGGCAGCTCCTCCCAAGTCTCGGAGAGCTTCTCCAGGTAGGCATCGACGTTGCGCCCTGCAGCAGTGGGAGACACCTTGTCGCTCTTCGTGAAAACGAGCGCAAAAGGCACCCCATTCTCGCCCATATCGTGAATAAAGTCGAGGTCGATGACCATCGGCGCATGGCGGATGTCGATGAGGATAAAGAGGCACGCCATCTCCTCGCGCCTGAGCGTGTACTCGGAGATGATGCGCGCCAAGTCGTCCTGGACTTTCTTGGGAGCTTTGGCATAACCGTACCCCGGCAAGTCGACGATGTAAAATTCCTCGTTGATGAGGAAGTGATTGATGAGTTGGGTCTTACCCGGCGTTTGGGAGGTCTTGGCAAGGTCTTTTTGCCTCGTGAGCATATTGATGAGCGACGACTTGCCGACATTTGACCGTCCTATGAACGCAAATTCGAGACGTCCGTCCTTGGGACATTCGTCGAGCATGGAGCTGCTTTTGGAGAAAACAGCCGATTTAATCTCCATATCTTCAGATCGATTATTTTGGGGATTCGGGGTTAAAGAAAGAGCGGATATCGTCATCTATTTTGCGGAAAGCGGAGGATATGCCGTTAAAGAAGTCGAAGATATTCTTCTCTCGATCCTCCTCCCTTCCCGTGCAAACGGTGAGATTGTCCGGTATGACTTGGATGTGCAACTTTTTGGTCGCCTCACGCGGTTCTCCGTCGATGTGGTACAGCATCGGTTCACCGGCGGATATCACGATATCCTTTCCCTCGTAAAGCTCCGTGTACTTATTCTCCTCAAGGTCTCCGCTGAAGAGCTGAAAAGCGATGGCACCGCCCTCGTCCTTGGGGAAATCTTTGATTATCGTGACGTTCAGAAGCCCGTCATCCATACTTGCCGTCGGGGCTATGTAGGCGTTATTCCCGTACTGCGACGCATTGCCGACGGCGACCAAAAAGGCCTTCGTACTGTGGTCTATGCCGTCGACGGTTACCGTATAGTCTCCGGAGACATAATCGAGGTAGGAGGAGACCGATCCGCTGATGTAGTTTACCACACCGCGTCCCTCGGTCTTGGAGAACTTCTCCGTCACTTTCCCGTCAAACCCGATGCCGCAGGTCACCAAGAACGGTTCACCGTTGCACGTGCAGGTGTCGATCCGCATGGTCTCGTTTCGCAGCATCACGTCCACGGCCTTATCCGGAGCCATCGGGATGCGCAGCTCGCGTGCCAGACCGTTTCCGGAGCCATTGGGCAGGATGCAGAGCGGCATCTTGGATCCGAGGAGTGCGAGGGCTATTTCATTCACCGTCCCGTCTCCTCCGCAAGCGATGACCGCATCATAGTCCGAGGAGAGTGCCTCTTTGGCCAAGAGGCTGCCTTCGCCCGGCTTACGGGTGATCTTTGATTCCACAGAGTGTCCGGCAGCTTCGATCCGACTGACGATGCCCGGTACAATCTTCTCGGCATTATTTTTCGGTCCGGAGACCGGATTTACGATAAGCAGATACTTCATGGCATATCCCGATTAGTTGTTCGTTGGCACTAAAGGAAGAAATCTGTTTGGCATTAGGAGGTCGGAGAATCAAGACGTCAGTCAAACTCCCTCCCCTCTCTGCGTCTGTGACCTGCATTAAGCGGAAGAGGATTCGACGTATGCTCCGCATAATCTTTCCTCTTATCCAAGATATCGATGGCTTGGTAAACCGCAGCCCTGAAAGATCCCGGGTCTGCCACCCCTTTTCCTGCGATATCGAAAGCAGTGCCGTGATCGGGCGAAGTACGGACCACAGAGAGACCGGCAGTGACATTCACCCCCTCATTCATCGCCATCATCTTAAACGGGATCAAACCTTGGTCGTGGTAGAGTGCCAGCACGCCGTCAAACTTCTGCCAGGCAGCATTCCCCCAGAACCCGTCAGCGGGATATGGCCCGAAGAACAGCATTCCGGTCTCCCACAAGTCCTTCACGGCAGGCTTCAGTACCTGCTCCTCCTCCATCCCTATGAGACCGTTTTCGCCCGCATGAGGATTGAGGCCGAGAAGGGCTATGCGGGGCTTGTCTACCGCAAAGTCCACTTTCAGGATCCGCTCCAATCTCCGTGCAGCGTTGATGATACCCTCCCGCGTCACGGCAGCGGACACTTCGGAGAGGGGGATATGTATGGTCAGAAGACCGACTTGGAGTCCGGTGCGATTGGTGAAGAGCATCATTGGCTTCTCCTCCGGATGGGTGTGTGCAAAAAACTCCGTATGCCCCTCCGGGAAGACCTCCACACCGTCCGAGAGCGTCACCCCGTGTGCCGTCTCTTTGTGAATTGGCGCAGTGACCACCCCGTCCAGAAGACCGGCATCAAGATCCGCACGGGCTCTCTCGAGGGCAAGCACGGCATGGAGTCCGCTCTCCCTTGAGGGCGTGCCGGGAGTGAGGTCCGGCCTCTCGTCCCGTCCCCGTCCGCACTCGATGATGGACACGGTGCCGGGGCGGGCATCCTGTGGTGTCCGGATCACGTGTACAGGCAGCGGTATCTCTATTTCGAGCAGCCGCTTATAGTACTCAAAAAGGTGCTTGACCCCGTAGACGATCGGCACAAAAAGCTCGCCCATTCGTTCGTCCGAAAGGGTTTTCAGGATCACCTCATAGCCTACGCCGTTGAAGTCGCCGTGCGTGAGACCTATCTTATATAGCGAATCAGACATAAATCGTGCTTAATCGTTTTCGGGAGGGATACTGTCCTTTGCTGCCTCCCCAAATGTGTGGGTCTTAAAGTCGGATCCCGCAGGCCTCATCGTCCAGAGCGCTGCCTCGGGATAGAGCAGAAGGTTCCGCTTCTTTTCTCCGGGAGCGTAGACGAAAGCTTCACAAACCACGACACGCTTGCCTCCGCTATCGACGACGGCGTGCATCACAAAAGGTCCCCCCATCATATCGCCTTCCATCACCCACAAGCCGCGTACTTCGGCCGTATAGGCACCCCGGTCTTCAAACCCGTCAAAAGAGGGCTTTACCCCCTTCTCCGTTGACATATAGCTCCCCTCGTACTGTCCCTTGACGTTAGCCGCCATAACGGAGTCACGTTTGTGAATCAAGTAGTCTACGGTAAACGTATTTTTGTCTCTGTAAGGGAACGTGTAGACCACGATGTCCATCCGCTTACGCTGGTCCATATTGGAGGTCCAGACGAAGTCTTTCCCGGTCTCGATGTAATCCATCTCCGCCGGGACATTGATCGTCACGCCCCCGATGGAGTCTTCCACGACTTTGGCAAACTTGCTCGAATAAGTCCCCTCCAAGATGTCTCCCCAGCGCTTTATTTCCTCTTTGTAGAGAAATTTGCTGAGCTGCTTCCCCCGCACCCTTAGAAGAGTGTACAGGGATTCCAAGCTCTCTGAGCGGGCATGCAAAATGACCTGCCCCGTCGCGAAATGGTCTCTAACCACATTCACCGACGGGCGGGTGTACAAAGCCGGATCCACCGTTACCATCAGGATGTTGCGCATCGCACTGAACATCGAAGTAAACTTGCTCTCCGGCGTGAACATCACATCCTGCATCGGCTCGACCTGAGGCAGGACAAAAACAGGCGAGGCAAAAGCCGCCCGCACGGAGTCCTTGACGGACGCATTAAAGAGGCTGTCGGGCAATACGACGACCAACGACGACGGTGCCCCCGTGGCTCCAAACGGATTGGACTCCTTCTGACCTCCGCAAGAGGAAACAAAGACGGAGACCAAAAGAGCCAATGCGACTCCTAATGTAGTAATCTTCTTCATACCTTGAAACAAGCATCCGGTGTTGCGGATCGTCCACAACCCCCAAGTTTTAAGAAACCTCATTCGGAGGTCTCAGTACAAAAGTAGCAATTTCTCTGCAATTCCGGCTCCGTCCCTCCGCACCCCGGCATCAATGTCCGTCCTACGGGTGGCTTTTTCTTGGTCTGTATCTCGACTTCTTCCCTGTCTGTGTCTCGAAAACATTCCGGTCTGTGTCTCAAAAGTATTTTGGCCTGTATCTCCTTTTACTCTGACCCCAATGGCAAAAGAAAAACTCCGGACGCTCTTCGCCGAAGAACATCCGGAGTTTTTCATCTTTCAAACAGAGCGGAAGACGGGACTCGAACCCGCGACCCCAACCTTGGCAAGGTTGTGCTCTACCAACTGAGCTACTTCCGCGTTTGCCTTCTTTTCAAACGTGATGCAAAGATACAAACTATTTTGATTCCGCCAAACGTTTTCCGCCAAAAGCTCATTTTTTGCCCCGCAAAGAGAGGAGGCACAGGCCGTGGCCTGTGCAGTCAGCAGTTAGCAGTTTGTAATCAGTAGTGAAAAAAGGAGCAGGGCGTAAAGGAAAAGAGGTGCAGGGCGTGGCCTGTGCAGAAGTCGCGAAATGAAGAGCCTTGTTAGAGGCGAAAGACCGCGGTAGCGGGCGACGGGAGGGAGGGAGAGCTCGAAGAGCTCTACATCTCGCAGCCTCGGGTCGCAGCCCCGAAGGGGCGAGACCTGAGGAATATGCGATAACGATATTTCCTCGAGGGTCGAAGACCCTCAATTCTTGGCAGAAAAGGACAAGTGAGGTGAGGGTCTTCGACCCTCTGCCCGTTTGATGCGCCTCCTTTCCTCAGGTCTCGCCCCTCCGGGGCTGCGACCTGAGGCTCTCTGAATTGTAGCTCTCCGAGCTACTGCGTGCGGAAAACAGACCTGCGTCCTTTGCACAAGCCACGGCCTGTGCCTCCTATATGCCGAATAATAATATTCGACCCCGCCGAGGGGGAGGGGTCGTGGAGGGGGATAGGGACGCGACATTCCCCCTATCGCCTCACGGCGACAGGGGGGGCTATTTAGATCCAACCCCGCCCACCGGCGGGGTCGGAGAGGGGTTATCAGGGATCTGCGCGCGGGGCGGAGATACCTACTGAGTGGCGCCTATCGGTTATTTGTGCACCGGACGGAGAGCCAAGGCAATGTCTCGTCCATACGGTAAAGCAGCAAGAACTGTTGCTGCATCAAATCCGAACATACCAACACCCCATTCGGATTCAAAAGAATCAGAACACCGAATATATGAATAGAAATGGTCGGCAGAAAAAACAGATCTCCACAAAAACACCGAATAAAACTCCACAAAAACACCGAATAAAACACCACAAAAACACAGATTAAAACACCACAAAAGAACCGAACACCTTTTGAAAAATCAATAGCATTCGGTATATTTGCGGAAACCATTCAACATATTATTTATGGAATATTTAAAGAGAAATTCAGATAGCTTACTGGAAAATCTTCTTGATGCATTTGGGGCTGTCCTGATAGAGGGTCCCAAGTGGTGTGGCAAAACAACTACTGCCGAGCAGTTCGCCAAAAGTATAATCAAAATGCAGGATCCGGATATGAGGGAGGAGTATCTTGCAACAGCCATATCTAAACCCTCTTTGCTATTAAAAGGTGAAACGCCACGGCTTATAGATGAATGGCAAGATGCCCCTGTGCTATGGGATGCTGTCCGTATTATGGTTGATGAAAGAAGATCTCCGGGGCAATTCATTCTCACCAGCTCTAACTCAGTGGATAGAGCAAATATTCTTCATTCTGGTACAGGGCGTATTGCTCGCCTCAAAATGCATCCTATGAGCCTGTGGGAGTCGAAAGAATCTACCGGAGAAGTATCATTGCAAGAGCTTTTTGACAATCCAGATTATGTCATAGATGGCAAGACTTCTAAGATGACCATTGAAGATTTAATCTTCACTGCCTCTCGAGGTGGCTGGCCGGCATCTCTGTACGGACGTTCACCAAAAGCACAACTACTTACTGCTAAAAATTATGTGCAAACCATCTGTAGCGACGATGTTTCACATGTAGACGGCGTACAAAGAGACCCCAAAACGGCGACAGCGATCTTGCGCTCTTATGCTCGAAATATTTCAACTCTTGCAAAGAAGACTACACTTTTGGATGATGTAGTTTCGTCGGGCGAAATTTCATTGTCTATGGATACTTTTTCGGATTATGAGACCGCCTTTGAGAGGCTTTTTGTGATACAAAACATCGATGCTTGGAGTCCTGCCATACGTAGTAAAACAGCTATACGAAGTTCTGTAAAAAGAGGATTTTGTGATCCCTCCATTGCTGTTGCTCTTCTGGGATTATCACCAGAAGCTCTCTCGGTTCAGTTGAAAACATTTGGCTTCATTTTTGAACAGATGTGTATAAGAGATCTTAAGGCATATACCATTGACCTCAATAGTCATGTGTCTTACTATCATGATCGTTACGGACTGGAGGCAGATATAGTTTTACACCTTGAGGATGGGAGATATGCACTCATAGAATGTAAGTTGGGTAGTCGTGAGATTGACAACGCCGCAGAGCATCTTTTAGAGTTGAAACGACTGATTCTGGAACGCAATAAAAAAGAAACTCAGATGCAAATGAGAGAGCCGGATATACTTGTTGTTTTAACTGGAGGGAAAATGGCATATACTCGTCCTGATGGTGTCAAAGTAGTTCCTCTTGGGGCTCTTAAAGCTTAACACTTGGAGAGAAAATATCAATAGCTCGGGGTGCCTGCACCCCGGGAACACGGCGGACATTCCCTATCCTTGACCCCGCCGGTGGGCGGGGTCAGAGATTATACCTTACCCTCAAGAGGAAGGGGAAATAGAGAGGAGACCGCGGTAGCGGGCGACGGGAGAGAGAGCTCGAAGAGCTCTATATCTCGCAGCCTCGGGTCGCAGCCCCGAAGGGGCGAGACCTGAGGAATATGCGAT